>JBGCFT010000175.1:0-19696 GCA_045107085.1 Marinicellaceae bacterium
CAAAAGACGATCGCGTCTATATGCAGTATCTGAATGGTGAACCCGTGGAAGTTTTTTTTTTTTTTGTAAATCAATTTATTCGCCGTGAATATTCTAGTAAATTTAGATTCGAATTGAATAAAGAAACGGGAACAACCGATTTAATGTTTGGCGTTAATAATGAAAGAGTCAATATCAGAAATCGCATGACAAACAAAGAGCATGTTCCATTAGAGTTGTTGATGAAAGGAGATCTCATCCAAGCAGAAGAGGCTTACAAAGTCTTAATCATGAATAATCCAGATTTTTCAGGCGAAGCCGAAAGAAATATACTGGTTTATGCTGGTGAATTAGATAAGAGTAATAGTCCTATCAAAGCGGTTAATGCCATGAAAATGAGTGTCAGGTTGTTTCCAGAATCGATTAATAGCATAGGATCGCTTGCTTTATATTTTAAAGAAAAAGGCAATAAATCTGAAGCTCTAAAGGCGCTTAAAAAAGCATTAGAAATCAAACCGGATGATGAAAAAGCCTTGGAAGCTCTTAAACAGTTGAGCCAAGATACACCTTAATATTTAGGAGTTTTTAATGAGATTGAATAATGGCATAAAGTTTGTTTGTGCATTTAATCTTTAACCCTCTGTAAATACATTTTATTGTGCCATTTTGCTCCCATGATTTTAATATTTTATTGGTGCTTTGACGTGAAATCCCAATCAAAGCACCCAGTTCTTTTTGACTAATATTTATCTGATTTTGTTGTGCATTTTGAAATCTCTGAATCAATAATTGTGCCATGCGTTGTTCTGGGGTTAGCAATAAAAAATTGTCTATGGCTTGAAATGCAAGCCGGCAGTGTTGGCATAATAAAGTGACCATGGCTTTATAAATTTCAGGATACTTTTGGCAGATATTGAGTACAGCCTTTTTAGGTAATATGGCCAATATTGAATCAACCGTTGTAAAACCATCATGGGTTCTGGTTCCACCATCTAGTAAGGCAATTTCACCAAACCATTGCCCTGGTGTAATGCGTGTAAAAACGACTTCCTTACCTGAAATAGTGGTTGCGCTTATTCTTATCTCACCTATTAAAACCATATAAAGTCCATCGGCTTGGCTATTTTTCCTGTGCACCATTTGATTGGCTTTAAAAGATATGATTTTGGCAGCGCTTAGTAATTCTTTTTGTGCGTGCTCAGGCAGCTTCTTTAACCAAATATTATCTTGTAGAATTTTAAAGGTATGTGTTCTCGACATTGTGCCATAAAAAAATTATTCAGTAGATAAAATATCACTAAATCATCTCAAATGTCAACTAGTTGACAATTTAAGTCATGAGTTAATGAGAGAATAAGTTTTAATTAAAACAATGAGATGAGTCATGACAAATACAAATAATTTACAAACTAACTCAGTAAAACAACAAGTCAGTGAAGCAGAGTGGAATCTTAGGGTAGATTTGGCCGCAGCATACCGTTTGGTCGCGTATTATGGTTGGGATGATTTGGTTTTTACGCATTTATCAGCTAGAGTACCTAATACTGATGGCCATTTTTTAATTAATCCTTATGGCTTTCTATTTGATGAAATCACAGCCAGCAGCTTAGTTAAAATTGATATAAATGGCGATAAAGTGATGCCATCTCCACATTCAATTAATCCAGCAGGGTTTACAATTCACAGTGCGATTCACGAAGCCAGGGATGATGCCCATTGTGTAATGCACACTCATACCATCAATGGTGTGGCAGTATCTGCTCAATCTAAAGGGCTGTTGCCCTTATCGCAACAATCATTATTTGTCTTGTCTGGCCTGAGTTATCATGACTATGAAGGCGTTGCCTTACGTGAAGATGAAAAGCAAAGACTGGTCTCTGATTTGGGCGCACATAATTTTATGATTCTTAGAAACCATGGCTTACTTACTTGTGCAGAAAGTATAGCTGACACATTTTTAGGCATGTATATTTTGGAGTCATCCTGTGCCATTCAACTCAAAGCACAGGCATCAAATGATCTATCACACGTTCCAAATGAAGTCTTAGCAACCATGCGTCAACAAGCCCAACAAGTTACTAAAGGATTAGGTGGTCAGCTCGCATGGCCAGGTTTGTTAAGAAAATTAGACCGCATAGATTCTTCTTTCCGTGATTAAGAGTAAGAATCTTTAGAATCAAAATAAAATAACATGACCTGCAATAGTTCTACTATAATACAGTGAATGTTAATATCAAATAAGGCGATGTAGTATGGGTGAGTTGTATGTTAAATACGAATATTGGGTGGCTGCTTTCCAATTGATTTTTGCAATGATTGGTATGGGCGCTACGCTGACCCTCAATGATTTTAAAGATGTGGTGAGAGAACCTAGGGCAGTGAGTATTGGCTTGGGCGTCCAATTATTATTGGTGCCTTTGATTGCTTTTGTTTTTATATATGTTTTTGATGTGGTAGCAGGCGTAGCTATTGGTATTGCTTTAATAGCAGCCATTCCTGGCGGCACAACATCTAATATATTTACTTATTTTGCCAAAGGCAATGTACCCCTTTCAATTTCTATCACTGGCCTTACTACTTTTGCCTGTTTATTAACCACTCCTTTAATCCTTAATGTGCTCATTTCTGAATATCTGCCAGCAGATTTCAGTATGCCAACTTTGCAAATTATCAGGGACATAGTATTAACTTTATTGATACCTTTAATTTTCGGTATGTTTTTTTTAAAGCTATTTAAGAAATATGCCGATTCTTTTTCCAAATGGTGCATTCGTTTATCTTTGATAGGAATTCTACTTATTGTGATTGGTTCCATTAGCGCTGGACGACTTGATTTGGGTGCTTATGGCGGACAGAACATTTCTTTAGTGGTTTTGTTTGTTTTGTTATTGCTGGTTGCTTCTTGGCTGGTATCTCAACTATCAAACTTGTCAAATGCTGACAGAACAGCAATTGAAATGGAAGTCATTGTACGAAATGTTAATCTGGCAGTATTAATCAAAGCTTTATTGTTTCCGATAAAATCTGAAATCACCCAAGCAATTGGCGATTTAGTTTTGGTGACAGTCTTGCTGTATGGAGCAATCCAATTATTATTTGCTGCATTCTTCATTGGAAAAAAGCGTTTAAAATCTTAAAATAAAGAGGAACCAATATGACTCAAATTATCGCTTTTTGTAGTCAGATATCAATCACTGATCAACAACGGTGGTTAACAGAATTAAACCGACTTTTAGTTGATGTTCGTGTCATTTCATTCCAGCATTTATCTAATACTGAAAAACAAAAAGTACAAATTGCTATTGTAGCCAATCCCAAAATAGCAGATTTAAATGAATTGAAAAACTTGCAATGGATACAGAGTTTATGGTCTGGTGTTGAAAAATTGGTTTCTCAGTTTTCTAACAAACAAATTAAAATCATACGAATGATTGACCCCAAATTATCACATAATATGGCCGAGGCAGTTCTCACCTTTACACTTTTTTTACACAGAAATATTGCCACTTATATTAAGCAACAATCAGAACAAATATGGTTGCCACACAAGCTAGTTGATTCTAATAAACGCCATGTAGGTATTTTAGGACTGGGTGAATTAGGTAAAGCTTCGGCGCTTAAACTACTTGAAAATGATTTTAATGTGAGTGGTTGGAGTCGCAGCCCAAAGCGTATGAAAAATGTTCACTGCTTGAATGGAGAAGGGGGCTTTATTGAAATAATGAAAAAATCAGAAATTCTTATTTGTTTGTTGCCTTTAACCAATAAAACTCAAAATTTACTGAATAAAAGAACTTTAGGACTCTTGCCCAAAGGGGCTTCGTTAATTAATTTTTCCCGAGGTCACATCATTAATGAAAAAGATCTTTTGGATTGCTTAAATAAACATCATCTAAAGCATGCGGTTTTAGATGTTTTTAATAGTGAACCTTTGCCCGGTGATCACCCATTCTGGCAGTCTTCAAAAATTACTGTATTACCCCATATTTCAGCACCGACAGATGTTCATAGCGCCTCAATTATTGTTGCGAAAAATATTAAGAAATACCTGGAATTAGGAGAAATTCCACATTCCATCAGCCGATCAAAAGGATATTGAAATAACTGAAATGATATCTTTCCATTAAGTTGGTTTCTGTGTTTTAATTACTGTTTTTAAGCCATATGAGTTATGGCAAATGCATCTTTTATACATATAATTCAAAGGATAATATACATGCCGTTATTTTCTCAATCCAAATTACCAAATTTAGGTACGAGTATTTTTACTGAAATGTCTATGATGGCAAATCAGTACAAAGCCATTAATTTGTCCCAGGGTTTTCCAGAATTTGATACTCCAGAATTTCTTAAAACTCAGATTAATCAAGCGATAGCTGAAGGTAAAAATCAATATTGTCCCTCAACTGGTTTACCTGATTTGTTAGAACAAATTGGCAAGTTGATACAGCGCCATTATCAACAAGATATGGCCAATGAGCAAAAAATTGAGGGATTGAATAATGTCACTGTGACTTCTGGAGCAACCGAAGCCTTATGGGTGGCGATTCAAACTGTTGTTAGACAAGGTGATGAAGTGATTGTTTTTGATCCTGCTTATGATGCTTATGAACCAGCTGTTGAGTTAGCAGGTGGCATTTGTAGGCACGTAGAGTTAAATGCACCAAAATATGCGATTGATTGGTCAATGGTAAAAGCAAAAATTAATAACAACACCCGTGCCATTATTATAAACAGTCCACACAATCCTACAGGCACATTATTGTCTCCAAACGATTTAGAAACATTACAAAAACTGGCAATAAAACATAACCTTTATGTTATCAGTGATGAGGTTTATGAGCACATGACTTTTGATGGATTCAAGCATGAAAGTGTTTTGCGTTATCCTGAACTCTTTAAGCGTTCATTTGTCATCTCTAGCTTTGGAAAAACATTTCACTGCACTGGCTGGAAATTAGGTTATTGTGCTGCACCAAAAGATTTGACATCAGAATTTAGAAAAATTCATCAATATGTGACCTTTTGTTCTTTTGCCCCTGCTCAATATGCAATGGCATCAATGTTGAAAAAACACCCCAATCATATTGTAGAATTAGCCGATTTTTATCAACAAAAAAGAGATGTGCTCGTAAAAGCATTGAGCAACTCTCGATTTAAAATTCTCAATTCAACAGGAACTTATTTCTTGTTATTGGATTATTCTGAAATATCTGAATTAAATGACGTTGAATTTTGTCATTGGTTAACACAGAAAATTGGTGTAGCTGCCATTCCATTGAGCCCATTTTATCAATCGAATAAAATTAATTCTAAAGTTGTTCGATTGTGTTTTGCTAAAAATGATCAAACTTTAATAAACGCAGCAGAAATATTAAATAAACTTTAAAATATGTAAAGCCTTTAAAAACTTTTTTAATTTGTTTTCTAAATATAAATACTATAATGAAAATAATTTTTAAACTTTATAAATTGATAAAGTGTGTTTTCAAGCTATAATTCAAATAACTCTAATTTTTAAGAAACAAGGATGAAATTAAGTCTAAATAAATTTTTAATAGTTTTATTGATATTGACTAACAATTTAGTACAAGCAGAATTAATAATATCAGCAGCCCCTAGTTGGGTAGTTAATCACCAACCAGAATTTGATTTTGGCAATAAAAAGGAATACGGATCATCATATATAATGTTTGATCAACAACTATTCATGACAGAAAAATCAAAATTTGATTATAACAGAATTGTTGTAAAGATTAATAATTCACAAGGACTTAGAGAAATGGGTGAATTATCTGTTTCATTTGATCCGATTTATAATACTGTAAAATTTCATCACGTAAATATTATCAGGAAAGATAAAGTTATCAATGTATTAGAAAATGTTGATTTTAAGATTATTAGACAAGAAAATGATATTGATAATGGTATTTATAACGGCAAAGAAACAGCATTATTATTTATAGAAGATTTACAAGTAGACGATGTAATTGATTACAGCTTCACAATACAAGGTAAAAATCCAATTTTTAAAAATCAAATTTTCGAATATTTTGGTTTAGAATGGTCGACTCCAGTTGAAGATTTGTACATAAGTATTTCTATCCCAAAGAGCAAAACGATAGAATATAATATGCACAAAGGGAATACAAGACCAAATAAAATAATCAAAGATAATAGAATCAACTATAGTTGGCATTTTAATCAAATTAAAGCAGTTGACTTTCAAGGAAATTATCCTAATTGGTATATGCCTTTTAATTTTTTAGAGTTAACTGAGTTTAAGAATTGGAAACAGGTTGCACAATGGGCTTCTGAAGTATTCACAATTGATTTAACATTAGGAAACGACATTAAATCAATGATTGCTTCTTGGGAAAGTAGTAATAAAGACACACAAGGAAAAGTAATGGATGCTTTAAATTTTGTTCAAAATGAAATCAGATATTTAGGTGTTGAAATTGGTATAAATAGTCACAAGCCAAGACCTCCCAGTGATACGTTTAACACTAAGTATGGTGATTGCAAAGATAAAACAATGTTACTGCATGCAATGCTTAAAGAAATGAACATTGATTCTAGTCCTTTATTAGTATCTACAGATTTAAATAATGGAATTTTAGATCGGCTCCCTAATCCTGGATTATTTAATCATGTAATTTTACAAGTTGAAATTAATGGGAAATTATATTGGGTGGATCCAACAATTACTGATCAAGGAAATTCTTTAAAAACAATTGGATTGCCTGACTTTGGGGTTGGATTAGTTGTTAGTAACTTGACTAAAAAACTTACTCCAATAACTCGTATCTCATCTCAAGTTAATCATAAAGTAACTCATGAAAAAATAACAGCAAATAAAAATAAGGAAAAAGATATATTAGAAGTAAAAACACAATTTTTTGGACATTTTGCAGAATATTGGAGAACTAGCTTAAAAGCTAATTCTCATGAAAAAATTCAAAAGAATTTTGAATCTTATACAACACAATTATATGGGCCAGTGGTTACAAATCAAAAATTAAAATCTTCTGATGATCTTGAAGAAAATAAAATTACAGTAAATGAAAGCTACAAATTGTTAAATCCTTGGAAACAAAATAACAACTTTGAATACATCGAACTTTTTGCATATAGTTTATTAGATTATCTAGAGCTACCTAATCGTATCAATCGTAATACTCCAATAGCTCTTAATTTCCCTCTTAGGGTTGAGCATCAAATTTCTATTAATTACTTTTCAAAAGACTTGGAATATGAAGACAAACCTTTTGAATCTATTTCAGAATATATGAAATATAAAAAACATGTTTCTCAAAATGAAAAAATTATTACCATTACTCATCAATTAGAAATTTTAAAAGATCATGTCCCTAGTGAAAACTTACAAAAACATTATAGACAAATAAAACAAATTAAAAAGAATCTTACTAGTGTATTAGGTCTCTCAATTCAAAAAAAAGCCAGACTCAAAGAAACAAATAACAAATTAAAATCTATTCTCCAAAAAATGATAAAAGAGAAATCTAATGAATCTAATTAAGTTGAGTTTAATATTATTAATTTTTACAAGTACATTATACGCTAATGTTTTTAAAGGAAAAATCCACCAACCTATAACATTTAAGGAACTTGAATTAAATCAATTTGAATTTGAAAGAAGTATAGACCATGTATCATTATGGGAAGTAATTCAAGATTTGAATATAGGAGAATCTAATCAAAATATATCTTCATTATACTGTGAAGAAAACTTGAAAAAAATAGATGACATTTTAGAAACCTATTTTTATTCAATTCAAATTCAAAAAATCGCTTTAGATTGTCATAATTTATTAGGGCACTCAGAATCTGTATTAAAACATGAATCATATTTAGTTGATTTAGCTCAACTGATAACAGCTTCTGGAAATGGTAAAACATACGAATCTGCATTCTGGATTAGTGATATTGATTCTGCTTATGAATTTCTCAAAATGGCTGGGTTCGAAGTAATTGATGGAGAATTTAAGCTCTATAAAGACAATACATACTTAGCTGTTTATACTCGAGAAGGGAATATTTTTGGAGAATATAGATATTTTAAATTAAATAACTTTTTCAATAATATTAATCAAACTATTAATGAGGAAATTTCCAAAGAAGATTTGGAATATTTTGAGGTGTTTGATGTGATTTTAAAGACTGCTTTGGGACAAAACCAAGGCCTTATTACTTTGGCTTATGCAGACCTAACTGAAGCACAAATTCTTATTGCAAAAATTTTATTAGATAAAGCTAAAACTTTTCCTACTCTCTATAATGAAGCTGTGTATTTTTTTAAAAAAGCTTCAGATCAAGGTAGTACCATAGCGAAATATAATTATGCATACAGAATATTTATCGATAAAATGGAAGAAAAGTACACCCAAGGGCATGAACTAATTGTAGAGGCCTTGAGTGAAAGGTTTCTTCCAGCGATGTCATTGGCTGTCGTTGTGAGAGAACTCAAACTTGGTATAAAAAAAGATAAAAAATCTATTGCTAACATGATTGAGTTAATTGAAGAAGTAGGCATGCCAGGAGAGTATGAGTATTTAATTGGTGCTCAACTCATTAACAATAACTTCTGGAATAATCAAAAGCTAGCTAAAAAATACATTGAAAAATCTATTGCTAAAGAATATCCAGCAGCTATGATTTTAATGGGCGATTTATACAATTTAGGAATTTCTACAA
Organism: Marinicellaceae bacterium; assembly: GCA_045107085.1. Lineage (GTDB taxonomy): Bacteria > Pseudomonadota > Gammaproteobacteria > Xanthomonadales > Marinicellaceae > NORP309. Next base: position 8,698 of record JBGCFT010000175.1, read on the forward strand.
AAAAAAGTCATAGAAAGGCATTTAAATGGTACGAAAAAGCAAGCTTAGTAGATGATAAAGGAAATGCATTTTTAAAAATTGGTCTATCTTATGCACAAGGTAATGGAGTAGATACAAACATTAAATTAGCATTTGAAAATTTTGTTAAGTCTGGAAATTTAGGAAATGCAAATGGTTTTTTAAATGCTGGTAAACTGAGTTACTTTAAGGAATTTAAGCAAGTAGAATTTTCAACATCATATAATTACTTTAAAAAAGCTCATGATCTAGGCAATTATGAAGCAACTTCATTACTAGCTAGATCATTATTTCATGGTCATGGTGTTGAGCAAGACTACCAAAAGGCATTTGTATTGTTTAAAAGCATTGAAAAATTTGGTATTAAAGATGTTGAAACTTATTTGTCTGTCGCTTATCTCAATGGTTTAGGTACAGAAAAAAATATCAACGAATCATTGAAAATTATAAGAAACACGATTCAAAGAAGTAATGAATATTATTTGAACAAGAAAAATTTAATATTAGCCAATTTAAATTTACGTATATTTTACTCTAATATACCTGATGCTGTAACTCCAAATGATCGCATTGTAGAATATCTTGAAAATCAAATATCTAAAAACGACCCTCATGCATTGTTTAAATTGGGCTATTTAAACTATATGAAATATGAAAAAGGCATGACACGAGAATATGGTGTTGAACTTTTAAAAAAAGCAGCCAAGCTAGATGTTTCATATGCCCATACACAATTAGCAAGATACTATCAATGGGAAGGAGAAAAAGTTTTACAATCCCAACACCTTAAGAGTGCTAGAGACCTTGGAGAACCAGATGCTATATATGATTATGCTATAGAAATATTTGATAATAACCAAGAAAAAGCCATTGAATATTTAATTCAATCTGCAGAAAAGAATCATATTCACTCTGCCAAAAAATTAGCTGATGTTTTTTTTAGTGGAAAATATTTAGAGCCTAATTATGATAAGGCCTATCTATATAATTTGAAATTACTACACCTTGGTGTAGTTAGTGTTTATGATGTATTACTTAAAATATATTCAGAAAAGCATATTAAAGAAGAACAATTTTCAGAAACCTTAGAATATATAAAAATGTTAGCGATAAAAATTGACTCAACAAAAATGATGAGGACTTTAGCACAATTTTATACAATAAATGATTTACCAGAATACGATCCACAAGAATCTATTAAATGGTATATTAAGGCATATGAGTCAGGAGATTCAGAAGCAATAATAGATCTAGGAAAACGTTATCTATATGGATTAGACTTGGATCAAAATTTTGAAATGGCTCATTTCTTTTTCGCAAATGCTACAGCAAAATCTAAAGACTATTGGTCAAATTTAATTGATGAACCTGGAAGTTTCTGGATAGCATTAATTTTAGATAAAGGACTTGGGGTTGAACAAGACAGTTTATTAGCTAAAAATATTTATGAGTCTAATTTTTTTAGTGCTAGAAACAAAGAAGCAAAGAACAACTTTGTCGTTTTAACCTGTAATGAAAAAAATATTAAAAGAAAAACAAGAAAACAAGCATTTAAAATTATGAATAAACTAAGTGAGAGCTCAAGAACTTCACTTTTTAATTTAGGGTGGATGTATGAACATGGACTGTGTACAAATAAGAATATTAAACTAGCAATATCAGCTTATCAAGAATCTGCTAATCAAAATTCTCCTCATGCATTATATAGACTACATCAATTGCATACTGAAGGGAAATTATTAAAAAAAGATATCAATTTAGCAAATGATTTTTTGAATAAGTCTATAGAATCTTCAAAAAAAATTGTCTACCACAATATGATAAGTACTTTTTTAGATTTGCCTTATATTAACAATTTAAAACTTACATTATCACCCTAGATTTTAATAATGCATTTAATTTTCAGAAAATAATATTAGAATTTTATTGGTTTTTGTAGATTTTTCCTGCCTTCATAACAAAATCTACTTTTTCGAGTGTTTTAATGTTTTCTAGTGGGTTGTCATTAACCGCAATAATATCTGCTAAAAATCCTAATTTAATTTGACCACGATCATCAAGATTTAATAATTCAGCAGAGTTAATTGTCGCTGTTTTAATGGCTTCTGCATGGGACATGCCTTTGTCTACCATAGCAGAAAACTCATATGCATTTTCTCCATGAGGAATTAATGGAGCATCTGTACCTAATGCAATTTTTACACCTGATTTGATGGCTCTTTTTAAATTCTTTTGTGCTAAAGGTAAAACATATTGTGCTTTTTTGGCCATGATGGGATTTATCTTATCAATGTCTATCATTACTTTATCAACCAAGCCTGTAGTCGGTACTAAAAAAACATTATGTTTTTTCATTAATTTAATACCTTCTTCATCTAATAAAGAACCATGCTCTATTGAATGGACACCGGCACGAATGGCCGCTTTAATTCCTTCTGCACCGTGGGCATGAGCGGCAACTCTGATTCCATGCCTTTGGGCTTCATCTACAATAACTTTCATTTCTTCATCAGATAATTGTTGTGCGCCTACGCTTTCCTCCAAAGATAAAACACCTGCTGTGGCATGGATTTTTATGAATTTAGCCCCGTTTTTAATTTGAAACCTCACAGCTTTTAATGCATCTTGTGTGCCATTAACAATGCCATGATCTGCATCAACATCCAATAGCTCTTCAGTAAAACCCAGGCTTAAATCTCCATGTCCTCCTTCTATACTTATCATATGTCCTGCTGCAATAATATGTGGTGCTTTAATCCAACCTTCCTGTGCTGCTTCATGAGCTGCCACAACAACTAATTCTTTGGTAAAGTGTAATTGTCCTACATTTCTAACTGTTGTAAAACCAGCCATCAAAGTTTTTTCAGCATTCTTCGCAGCTCTTATAGCGCCTTTACTGGCATTTTCTTTTGTAATAATATGGTCAAAGCTACCTGTAAAATCTGCATCTAGATGAGTATGCATATCCATCAATCCAGGTAATAATATTTTCTCATTTAAATCTATGATATGAGATTCAGCAGGTAAGTTATCAGGATTTATTGCAACAATTTTTTCATTTTCTATAACAATGACTGCTGGTTTAATTAGTTTTCCAGATTGAACATTAATAAATCCCTTGGCTTTAATAACTGCAGATTTTGCTTGTAAATCAGATAAATTAATGACGAATAAAAAAAATAAAATAACAATAAATTTCACTTGATAACTACTCCAAAATATTTGTAATGCAACCATAACATGCTCAAGAGTATATAACTATTAATCCAAACAACAAGAATTAACTAAATAAAATATAGTGTCTATAAAGTTCTTCTTTAGTTTAAAAAAATAAGAATAGATTTTAAACTTTAGTTTTTAAATTAGATTCATCTGTCGATTTTTCTCGAGATTTAAGGAATGGAATGAAAAGTAAAGGCACTATAACCAGTAAAGAGTCAATGTATAGAACCCTGGCATAATCGAATTGTTCGGCAACTTGACCTTGCCAGTAATTGGTATAACTGACAACCAGATTACTCATTGCCATAAAAGCAGTGAATTGGGTGGCGGCCACAGCTGGATTGGTTATGCCCATAAAAATAGCGGCTTGGGTACCAAAACACATGCCGTATAAAAACCCATGGACAATAAGTGCTCCGGATACCAATGAGGCTGGAACTTCTGTCAAACCTACCAAGGAAATATTGTATGCCAAGACCAATCCAGGAATGACTGTCAGAACATAATAGATGCCAAGCATCTTTCTGAGCCCAAAACGGTCTGCCAGTAGACCACCAATAATACATCCTAATGCTGCGACTATTGTGTTGGCTGTTGAAATTTGTGCGAGTTTTGTTTCACTAAAACCATAATCTACAGGAATTGTGGACAGTGCGGCATAACCTAAAACCATAGCGCCTGTGGGTAAAATTGAAAAGAAAAAAGCAATTTTAGGAGATTTTCCTGATTGCCAAAAACTGGCATAAACCTCTTTTGTAAAATTAATCATTTTGTTAATGAACTTGATTAATAATGAACCTCTCTTTTCGTTTGTTTCCACTGAAATACGGGAATCTCTAATAAACAAAACACTAAACATCAAACATAACGCTTGTAAAATCGTAATATAAATTAATGCAGTTGAAAAATCTGTTAAGCCTAAAATGTAAATGGCTGCCCCACCGCCTAAGGCAATGCCCAAGTACTGGCCTCCAAACATAAACCCATTGCCTCTGGCTCTTTCATCAGGTTTTAAGGTAGTCACGGCCAATGAATCTATCGCAACATCTTGAGTGGCACAAAAGACATTATTGATAAACAATAAAATTAACAATAAATTAAATTGAGATTTGAAATCAACCAAACTAATCATTAGTAGGCTGATTATCATCATAATTTGACAACCGACTATCCAAGCTTTTCGGCCACCAAATTTGTTTAATTGAATTAAATCGATAATAGGTGCCCAAGCAAACTTAAAAGTCCATGGCAAAAATAGAGTCGCTACCAATAAGCCAATTTGATCAAGTGCAAATCCACTTTGACGTAAAAATGTAACTAAGGCAATAGAAGTAAAACCATAGGGAATTCCCTCTGATATATATAAAATTCCAAACGCACTGAGCCTGCCTTTTCGGCTTTCAAGAAGTTTTCCCCCAAACATATAGTATTATTCCGATAAAATATTATCTAACACCTTAAAGGACTTTTAATGATTTGTCCATTACTTAGACTTTTATAGCTGAAGCACCACAATTCAATAGCGAAACCAGTGCGGAACATTTACTATAAACCCATTAAATAATATAATAGAGACCTTTGCTCGATTAGTGAAAGAAGATAAAAAGTTTAAAAAAGCATCACTCTGCGTTTCAAAATTTGCTAATAACTAGTTATTAGGCTGCATTTCGTGCCTTGATTGATACATTTTTAAATCTTTTTCTCAATCCTTCATAATCAAGCAAAGGTCTCTATTACTTATGTGAGATATTTTTCTTTCAAGTAATGTCTGTCAACTCAATGAGATAATCATGAAAAATTTAACAAGTCATACTTTGAGTTTGGGCTCAAATTTCGATTTCAAAAAAGGAATAAGCATAAAGAATCGTTTGTTTAAATCTGCTATGAGTGAACAGTTAGGTGATAAAGAACATAATCCAACTCATGGCATATGTAATCTTTATAGACGTTGGGCGCAAGGAGGAATTGGGCTCATGATGTCTGGTAATATCATGGTGGATCGAACAGCATTAGGTGAACCCAAAAATGTGGTGCTTGATGAACTCAGTGATTTAACTCTTTTTAAAGCGTGGACTAATGCCGGAACTGAAAATAATACACATTTATGGGCTCAATTAAATCACCCAGGAAAACAAATACCTAACTTTATTGTAAAACAACCTGTTGCTCCTTCAGCCATTGCACTCAAACGAGGATTAGAAAAAGGCTTTAATAAACCAAGGGCGCTTAATGAAAAAGAAATCAAAACAATAATTGATAAATTTGTTTTGTCTGCAAAACTCGCCAAAAAATCAGGATTTACTGGTGTACAAATTCATGGGGCACATGGTTATTTAGTCAGTCAATTTCTCTCGCCTAGTCACAACCAAAGAACTGATAAGTGGGGAGGATCGCTTGAAAATCGCATGCGTTTTGTTATTGAAATTTATGATTCTATAAGACAAGAAGTAGGCAATGATTTTATGATTGGTATCAAATTAAATTCTGCTGATTTTATGAAAGATGGTTTTAGCGAAGAAGATTCTATGCAAGTTATTAAAGCCTTAGGAGACAAAGGCATTGATTTAATTGAAATTTCAGGTGGGACATATGAAGCTCCGGCAATGGTAGGTCATTCTTCTGCCCCGCAAAAAGACAGTACAATAAAAAGAGAAGCGTATTTTTTAGATTATGCAGAATCTGCCAGGCATTCAACAAAAACACCATTAGTGGTGACAGGTGGTTTTCGAACGGCTCAAGGTATGCTTGAAGCGATCCAAAGTCAAGCTTGTGACTTTATTGGTTTGGCACGCCCCTTAGCTGTGGATCCAGATTTGCCAAATAAAGTCATTAATAACTCAGAATATGAACTAAAACTCCGAAATTTAAGTACTGGGGTTAAAGCCATTGATAAATTAGCCATGCTAGATATCACATGGTATGAATTCCAATTGGAAAGAATGGCAAACAATAAACCACCCAAACAAAGCATGAGTGAATGGATGGTTTTCCTTAAAACAATAACCAATGCAGGCCTTTATTCTTTTAGAAAAAGACGAGCTTAGAAATTATTTTTATAAATATACAACATAAACTTTAAAAACGAGTGTCCAATGAAACGATCAAAATTAATCTTATTATTTATTAGCCATTTAATCGCAGGTGCAATAGGTTTTGCTGTGGGGATATATGCATTGCCTATTCTTATTGCACCTTCTTCACCCAGTGCTTCAGAAATTGAACAGATGTCAAAACAAGCCAGTTTTACTGCCGAATTTAAAAGGGACCTCAAAGGCAGTGACTTTTTACATTGGGGTGAAGGGACTGTTTCAATCAGTCAAAATCATATCAGTTTGTCGGGTGAATTGGCTCCAGGGCCAGATTATAAACTGTATTTGTCTCCAGTTTTTGTTGAAAATGAAGAAGAATTCGAAAGTCAAAAATCATCAATGTCTGAAGTAGGTGATATAAAAACGTTTAAGAATTTTATCATTGAAATTGATTCAAACACCAATTTACTTCAATACAATACGGTGGTCGTTTGGTGTGAAAGTTTTGGTGAATTTATAACTTCTGCAAAGTATCGTTAAAATAATTGTGATACTTTGCAGTTATCATAGTTAATTTTTGTGTGACCAAAATTTACTCACCATGAGTTTTGAATTATAAAGCGATTATTGTATTGATTCAAATCCACTTGAAAAGATGTCATCAGCAGACAACAATTCAAAAGCACTGTTATCATCACTCACAAACCTATAGAAGTTTTGAGATGAAGGGTTCATTGTTATTCCACTTAGAACATAACCTTCTATGAATACCGAACCTACTGGTGTTTCAGGTGGAATCCAAAATAAAATTTTTGAATTGGTACCCAATACTTGAGAATGTGTGATTGACATTGCATTTCCACCACATCCATCTACTTGAGAATCAGGAGAAAATTGTCCGACGCTGTTGCCATTTGAATCGACAACAGTGAACATCAAACCTAAAATATCAGTTCCTGAAATGGTGATTTCTACTGGATCTTTTGTATTGTATTCAGGCATATTAGTTGATACGGTAAAATCACCAGTATTCGTGTTTCTGACCCTATTGGTCATACCTGTAATATTATCAAAATTGGCAAACACTTCGCAAACAGGAGCACCAGAAGGTAGAGCATAAGATGAGTTAACGGCAAACAACAATAGGATTAAAAAAATTCGAGTCATAGGTTTTCCTTATTTTATTTAATAATTTTACCAACAATAAATGTTGGAAATGAATGGGGTTTATTTTGTGATTTTATAATTGTAATTCAAATAGAGAGAAATGTCATTAATTCATTTAGATATAAAACATGTCACAAGTTTTATTGCTTAAACAAATAAATATGCGATAGTTGGACAAAATGACCAAATTTAATTGATTTTGCCTTTAAATGGAGTGGTGTCTCCGCCCAATAGCCCGACTATTTTTAATGCATTAGTTTTATATATTTTATCAAATCCTTTTCTGCTGCCTAATATATATATTCTGGCTTCTTTTATGGCAATTTCTAATGCGGTATCGTTATTTTTATCAGTTAATTTTAGATCAGGTTTGTGCTTTAATATCAATTCTACAATTTCGGGTAGGTTACCTTCAACAGCATGCATTAATAGAGATTGTTTTTCTCTGCCATATTGAAAACCAATATTTTGTGTATGTTTGATGTATATCTTGGTTAATTCAATAACGGACTGTTTGTAAACTTTACCCGTTTCAGCGTTTAATTCTTTTTTATCAATATCAACCCAAGCAGCATGCGCAAATTTGAAGACTCTACTCATTAAAATAAGACGGTCATTTGGGTTTAACTGATTAAAATCTAGGCCATTATTCTCAAGTATTTTAAATAATTGCATTGAGTTTTTATCGGCAAACTTTTTTTCGTATTTAAATGCTGACCAAAGAATACTCTCAAGTGCATGACTTTTATTTGGTAAAATAAATCCGATTTCAAATAATCTATTGATTACTTTTGGGTTGCCAGTACTCATCGCCGATTCAATGACTTTGGTTTTGTTAAAATCTATATCTAATTGTAAATCTAATAACATGTTAAGGATTCTAACATTACCACTTTTTGCTGCATAACTTAAAAGTTGTTGCGTTGAATATTCTGAAACAGAATGTTCTGATAATCTTTCTATTAATAACGCTGAGGTAGGTATATTGCCCACGTTAATAGCCTTTTCTAATGCATTTAATAAAGTATAATGAAAATCTTCTTGAATTGATTGGTTAGGGTTGCTGGCTTCAATTTTAATCAGATCATTGAGAAAATTAAAGTGCTTTAATTGAGCTGAATCACTTATCGGATTCGATAAAGAGCAATGAAGATGTTTTGTGTCCGTATGCTTCAATAATATCTGAGCCAATTGGATGCTTTCATGACGAAAGGGTGATTGTTGTTGTTTAAAAATGGCGTGGCTTAAAGTTTCACAAAAATTGTTTTCAGCATAACTATTCGAACTGCCAGCTGATAACATAGCTTGCAAAAACTGTTTACGGCTGGTATTTTGTGGAGGGTTTAATTCAGATTCATAATGAAAAATGTGAGTGTATAAATGAGTTTCAAAAAAATTACTGCATTCCATATTTAATGTTTGAGGTAATAGTCTAATGAATGCTTCAATATTGCTATTGTCTATGCTATCAGTGAGTTCTGAAAGTAAGGTTTGGAAATAACCAGAATTTGCACCTCTTGCTTGGCCATTCTTCCAATAAATTTCTTCGCAATCAATTGCATCACTATAGGTTGATAAATTTATGATTTGGTTTTCTTTAACAGTTATATAATCTTCTATTGAGCCAAGATTTTGTTTTGATTCGGGTGTATAAGTAGTCCATATGTTTGTGTAATAATCAACTTCATATTGGCCCAGTAATGAATGCGCTTCATCAGCAGTAAAACTCATCAGAATTTCATCAATGGTCAAATTGTTTTTATTATGAATCAATAGATTAGTTATGCCTGAATCATTGATCATTCCTGAAATAAAAACGACTTTTCTTTTTTGACTGTCCCATTGCCATACATATCCTAAATGTTCATCACCAGAAATGGTCCCAGCATAACTTCTTAGGTAGATTATTGTATTATTATCAGGTTTGAAATCATGACCATTAGCAATTGAAACAGCATCTTTTTGAAATAAAGCAATGTATTGATCCCATTCTTTGGAGGCTTTGGGGTATGAAAAATTTATGTCACCTTGTTTTATTCTGCTGTCTTCGATTATTGGGTTATCGGGTGTTTCTGCAATACAACCAGTTAATAGCAATAAAATAACTGAGAACAATAATATTTGTAGGACAGAATAAATTTTAAACTTGTTGCGCATTAATTCTTCAAACTAAATTAAAATATACTTCATTCTTAATCAATGACTGGTTCATTTCCGGATTCAAAATTAGATTGAAATAAGCCATAAAATATATCACATTGTCCTGTGCCTAAGCATTCAGCCTGACCTGAATTGGGTTGCGTTGTTCCATTTGGACAAGTAAGACAAAAAGTTTGCCCTGATAAATCTTGAAAAGATTGAATCGGGCAGTCAGTACATTGTGAAGCTCCTGTGTTATTGTTAAAGCTGCCTGGACTACAAGCCAAGCACGATGTCTGACCCACATTATTTTGAAAAAAACCAGCATCACATGCTTGGCATTCTTTTGCACCATCATTTTCTGTAAAAGTACCTGGAGAACATGTATTACAGCTGAGTTGACCAGTAAAATTTTGAAAAGTACCAGCTTCACATTCTATGCAACTGGTTTGTCCTACATTGTCTTGAAACTCTCCAAATCCACAACTGACACATGACTCCGCTCCAAAAACATCCACAGCAGTTCCAGCTTGACATAATTTACATGCTGTTTGACCCGTTTCATCTTGAAATGTACCAGGGTTACAATCATTACAATTTGTTTGGCCAACTTTGTCTTGAAATCTTCCAATCGAACAGCTAGGGCAATTTATCGCTTTGACTTTGTTCGATGCTGTACCTGCTGCGCACAATTTACAACTTGTTTGCCCTTCTAAATTCTGGAAGGTTCCAGCTGCGCAATCTATACATGTAATTTGTCCTGTACTGTCTTGAATTGTGCCGGCTTCACATTTTTCGCAGCTTGTAGAACCCACATCATTAGCAAAAGTACCTACTGGGCATACCTTACAAAAAGTTTGAGCTACAGCATCTTGATACCTCCCAGGAGGGCAGGGAAGGCAGTTATTGCCATCTTCAAAAAAGCCAGCTTGACATTGTATATAAGCAACCGATGAAAATTGAGATGATATACCGCCACTTTGAATAACTTGAACAGTGGCTTGTTTGTTGTTTCCAGGTGGACTAGTACATGATATTTCTTCATGTGGAGTGATAGGACTATGATTTACATTAGTACATGATTGTCCTGCTATAAAAACTTGAGCATTACTGATACCAAAATTAGATCCAACTATAGTGATTGTATCGCCTCCAACTCGATTGAGGGTTATTGGATTAATAGCATTAATTATAGGTGCATTGTAATTGAATAAGGAAAAATATGGATCTGAATTTATGTCATTATCATTGACATAAATTGGTACGCTACCAGTTCCTGGTGGAACAGTGCATGTTAAATCAAAATTGGAAAAGCTTGTCACTGCACAAACATTGCTTCCAATTGAAGCATTGGGGTTTGTTAGGAAATTATCAGTTGTAATGGTTATATCATAACCTCCCTCTGTATTTCCTGATGATATTGA
>JBGCFT010000176.1:0-4231 GCA_045107085.1 Marinicellaceae bacterium
ATATCTGGCGAACATTTGTAGTAGTGTTTGATAATTTGCTCTGCTGATTTTACTGCCCGTTTTGCAGTCAGTATACAGCTGTTTAAAAAGCTTTCATCAATAACCGTTTCAGTCGTCATTTGTTCTGCCATATATGTCTTCGAATCTTTCTATATCATCTTCACCAAAATAATCACCACACTGGACTTCTATTAAAGCTATGTCTGTTTCTGTGGGATTTTCTAATCGGTGCATTGTGTTAATTGGAATATAAGTTGACTCGTTTGCTTTAAGTAAGAACTCTTCATCACCATTGCGCACTTTTGCGGTACCAGATACAACGGTCCAATGTTCAGATCGTCTTTGATGTCTTTGCAAGGATAAAATTTGACCAGGTTTAACAACCAGTCGCTTAACTTTACAATCTTCTTCATCTTCTAATATGGTATAACTGCCCCATGGTCGATGAACAGTTTGATGAAAAATAGCGGCTTCATGATTATTAGATTTCAGAAATTGCACGACATCTTTAACACCTTGAGACTTGTCTTTATGAGCGACTAAAACAGCATCTTTTGTGTCTACTATCATGAGATTATCCACACCAACTGCGGCAACTATTCTATCTCCACTGCGGATATAACAATCCTTTGATTCAATTGTAATGGCTTTGCCTTCAATGCGATTGCCAGAATCATCACTTTCTGCAAGACCAGCCATCGAATTCCATGAACCGATATCATTCCAATCAAATTGACTGTCAACAACCGCTCGTTTTTTTGCGTGTTCCATAACGGCATAATCAATAGAAATATCAGGCATGGCTGCAAATGTTTTGGTATCAAATTCAATGGCTGAATTTTGAATATTCCTGGTATTAAAACATTTTTTTGCGGCTTCCAAAACCTCTGGTGAGGTCTGTTGCATTTCTGACAAAAGATGGCTTGCGCTCAAACAAAACATCCCTGAATTCCAAGTATAGTTGCCTGATTCGACATATTCTTTGGCAGTTATTAAATCTGGTTTCTCTTTAAAGTCTTCAATTACTGAAGCCTCAAAACCATCAATTTTTGTTCCAGCTTTTATATAGCCATATCCTGTTTCAGGTGAAGTCGGGTGAATTCCGAATGTTGCAATGTAGCCTTGTTTAGCCAATTTAGCGCCTTCTTGCACTGCTTTTTTAAAAGCAACCTTGTCTTTAATTAAATGGTCTGATGGCATTACCAACATGACGGCATCATCACCAAATCTTTGTTGCACTTCAAGGGCCGCTAATGCGATTGCAGGTGCTGTGTTTCTTCCCATTGGCTCAAGCATAAAAATTTGTTTATGTATTTCATCTTTAGCAATGTTTTTATACATGTCTCGGCAAATAAAATAATAATCACGTGAAGTAACAGTCATGACTGTTCCACCATCAGATACATCCAATGCTCTTTCAAATGTTAATTCAGCTAATGTACTGCCATTTGATAATTTCATAAATGGTTTGGGATAGGCTCTTCTAGAAACAGGCCACAATCTTGTGCCAGCACCTCCAGATAAAATGACGGGAATTAATTTCAAGCTTTTCTCCTGATATTTTGCATGCATAATTGTAATGCAGTTTGCCAATTAGGCATGTTGATATTGAATGTGTTTTTAAGTTTTGTGCAATCAAGTACTGAATATTTTGGGCGTACTGCTGGCGTTGGATATTGCTCTGTGGTGATTGAATTAACAACTGGAGCCTGCTCTATAATGCCTAATTTATGAGCCTGTGAAAATATTCTTCTTGCGAAACCGCACCATGAGGTTTTTCCAGAGGAGGTCATGTGATATAAACCATCAACTGGTTTCAATATGGTCATTGCAGTTGCAATGGCCAATGAGCTGGCCAAAGTTGGGGATCCAACTTGGTCATCTACAATGTTCAATTCTGATTTTTCTTGGGCCAGTCTGAGCATGGATTTGACAAAGTTTTGCCCACGGTCTGAAAAAACCCATGAAGTTCTAAAAATCATGTGTTGGCAGCCTGAATCAATGATATTTTGCTCGCCTTGTAATTTTGTATGGCCATAGATACTCTGTGGATCACACATGTCTGTTTCTAAAAATGGTTTTGAAGCTTGACCTGAGAACACATAATCTGTTGAGTAATGTATGAGCTTTGTATCAGTAATGACTGCATATTTAGCGAAAATTGCAGGAGCTTCAGAATTGATTGAGTAGGCTAAATCTTGCTCTGACTCAGCATTATCAACAGCCGTAAAGGCAGCGGCATTACAGATTAAATCAGGCTGAATAGCGTTGGCTTTTTTTTCAATGTCAGTTGAATTAGCTAAGTCTAATGACAAAGTAGGCATGCCGTCAACTTCTCTGCCGTTTCTGGTGGTGGGAATGACTTCACCCAAATGTTGAAGGGTTCTCCATAATTCATAACCAACTTGACCATCTGCACCTGTGAGTAAAATTTTCATTGTTAATATTTTGGTAATTTGCTTGGGTTAATTGTATCCAACTTAACTGCGTTTTTATCTTTTTCTGATAATGATGGATTGGTAATGGGCCAATCAATGCCAATTTCTGGATCGTTCCATAACAATGAATTGTCTGCAGAGGCATCGTATAAATTGGTGCACATATAGGAAAAAATAGCAAAATCAGATGTAACACAAAATCCGTGAGCAAATCCTTCAGGAATATAAAGTTGCTTATGATTATCAGCGGATAAAAGTTCTGCGTGCCATTGTCCGAAAGTAGGTGAGCCTTTTCTAATGTCAACTGCGACATCATAGACTTCACCTTTTAGCACTTGCACAAGTTTTCCTTGCGGCTTTGGGTTTTGAAAATGTAAGCCGCGTAAAACGCCTTGGGAAGATTTGGATAAATTAGACTGAACAAATTTGGCATCCAATCCCGCCTCGCGGTAGCGCTCATAATTCCAAGTTTCCATGAAAAAACCCCGCTCATCACCAAATATTTTTGGTTCAAAAACTAATACGCCATCTAATTTTGTTTGTGTTACTTTCATGAATGTTCGTCCACCAAGCTCATGAGATATCTCCCATAACCATTTTTAAGAATAGGTTGTGCGAGTTTTTCTACTTGTTCGACATTAATCCAGTCTTTATGAAAGGCTATTTCTTCTGGACAAGCTATTTTGATTCCTTGACGCTTTTCTATGGTTGCAATGAAGTTACTGGCATCAGTTAAAGAATCATGTGTCCCAGTATCTAGCCAAGCATAACCACGGCCCATAAGCTCTACCATGAGCTCTGATTGTTGCAAATAGACTTTATTTAAATCAGTTATTTCTAACTCTCCGCGAGGAGAAGGCTTTAAGTTTTTAGCAATTTCACTGGCTTGATTATCATAGAAATATAAGCCAGTAACAGCATAGTTTGATCTGGGCTTTTCAGGTTTCTCTTCTAAATCAATCACTTTACCTGATTTGTCAAATTCAGCCACACCATATCGCTCGGGATCGTGAACACGGTAACCAAAAACGGTTGCTCCATTTTTTCTTGAGTCTGCTTTATTTAATAAGTTAGCCATTCCAGACCCATGAAAAATATTATCTCCTAAAATGAGACATGAAGGATGGTTATCTAAGAATTTTTCTCCAATGATGTAAGCTTGTGCTAAACCACCTGGATCGGGTTGAACTGCATAGGTTAAATTAATTCCCCATTGAGAACCATCTCCTAATAATTTTTGAAATAATTCTTGTTCATGAGGTGTGTTTATGATTAATATGTCTTTAATGCCCGCAAGCATGAGAGTAGTCAGCGGGTAATAAATCATGGGTTTATCATAAATAGGTAATAATTGTTTACTGATTGAATGGGTCAGTGGATACAATCTTGTCCCTGAACCCCCAGCTAATATGATGCCTTTTCTTTTCATTAAAAATTTCCTAATCTTCGCCTAATCTTTGTCCTTGGTAAGATCCATCTAATACGCGATCACACCATAACTTGTTATCTAAATACCATTTTACTGTCTTTTTAATGCCGGTTTCAAAAGACTCTTGAGGTAACCAATTCAATTCATTTTGTAATTTCGTTGAATCTATGGCATATCTTTGATCATGCCCTGGTCGATCTTTGACATATGTTATCAAATCACGACGACATTTGCCTTCTACAGGTCTAAGTTCATCCAAAATGTCGCATAATGCATGAACTACTTGTATGTTTTGCTTTTCTTCATTACCGCCGACATTATAAACTTCGCCAATTTTTCCATTGGTAATAACAGTTTCAATAGC
>JBGCFT010000177.1:0-6553 GCA_045107085.1 Marinicellaceae bacterium
CACACAGAATAGGGCGCACTGGTCGTGCCGGACAAACAGGAACAGCCGTGACCTTATATGCAGGCAAACAAGCCCACAAAGCCAAAGACATGCAAAATGCAAGCCGTGTCTTTGCCAAAGGATCTGAACTAAAGAACACAATGGGTTATTTTCTAAAAGCCAGCAATGGCACATTGGTGATTGAAGCCGGTAAGAAAAACAAACTCAGACCTGGTGATATCCTAGGTGCACTTACCAAAGATGTGGGTCTAAATGGCAAAAGCATAGGGAAAATAGACATCTACGACAAACAAAGCTACGTTGCCATCGAGCGAGGATTAATCAACAAAGCCATCAAAGGTTTGAAATCAAAAGGCATAAAAGGCAAAAGATTTTCAGTTTGGATTATGAAATAGAGAAACAATCCACAATATTTAATATAACCGTCATCCAAGTCGAGCCATAGCGAGAACAGGGGTCTATTCTTTTTTATTGTCAATTCAAAATTGAAGCCATATTAATTCAAGCATGGGCAACCACAAGAATTGCACCATAGAATCAAGATTCTATAATGAAATGAGTTTTACCATGATGAGCACGGCCCATCTTACACAGGATTAGGAGATTTAATTATTGCTCATATAGAACTCGATGCCCGCGTAAGATGGGCCGTGCCCATCAACAGTATTAACGATAACTTATAATTTCAATGGGTCTGAGTTAAACATTTCAGTTGTGGCGATTATTAATGAGTATTGAAATTGGTGGGCAAGCCTACCCTTGTATATTTAAGAATTTAGTAATATAGTCAGATTTATGCCATTTAAACGCTATATTAAAAATTAGACGTATAAAATTATTGAAATAACTCATAATTAAAGTTTTAAAAGCTACGGCTATTTGATTTTCAATCGAAATTTAACTAAAATTTAATTAAATCACTAAAAAAAACCGTTAAATCTATGATAGAAAAACAGGCAAAAAAGAGTTATTTCAGCATAGTGTTATATAACTGTTGTTGTATTTCTCGAAGATAGCAGGATGAATTTGGAAAAAGACCCTAATAAAATAACAATTACTGGAGCATCGAGTAGAGATGTCATTGACCTGCTAAATAATACAAGTTGTTCAAAGCTAGAATTAGTTGGCTTGAATCAAGATACCTTCGAGTACTTGATTGATAAATATGGCCGTAAATTTTCGGAAATTAGTTTCTTTAAATGTCCATTGATAGGTGATTTAAGTGACTTAGAAAAACTCACGAATATAGAAAAAATTTCTTTTTACTGGAATCAAAGAGCAACAGAGCTTTGGGATCTATCAAAAAACAAAAAACTTTATTCAATCGAGATTGATGATTTCACTAGGCTTCACTCGCTTTCTGATCTGGTAAAATCTGAATCTCTTAAAGAGTTAAGTTTTGGTGACAAGGTGTGGTCATCATTGAAGATAGAATCGTTAGAGCCATTATCTAATATTAAGAAACTAGAGAAACTGTACTTTTCGGCAAAAAAAATAGAAGACCCATCTGTATTTCCATTAACAAAAATTAAATACCTTCAAGAAATTGAGTTCCCCACCAATTTATTTACAACTGAAAAAGTTGCTTGGCTTACAGCTAAATTAAATGGCAAAGTAAAATCAAGTGTTCTTGCACCATATAGAGGCATTAAACGTCCCTTCCAAGAAAAAGAAAAAAACTTAGACATCCTGATTATAGGTAAGCGGAAACCTTTTCTAGACTCCAAAATAGATTCTGTAAGAGTTGAAAAATATGTGAATAAATTCAATGATCTGGTTAAGTATTATTTAAACCACCCAAATGAAGAAGAACCAAAGTGAAATATAACAAGGTCAAGCAACAAGAGACGCTTCGCTCCTTGGATAGCCTTTTCGTCGCTTGTTTTGCGCATGGCTTCTTCATTACTACACAACAATCTCAACAAAAAGTCTAACTTTGCTGGCGGCGTTAAAACTAAATAAAACTATAGTCAGGTAAGCAAAAAATGAAAATCAATAATATCCACAAAGCCTCATGCCACTGCAAAGCAGTTCAATTCGAATTAACATTACCGAATGGTTTAGACGACCCCAGGCGTTGTGATTGCTCTATGTGTCAGAGACGGGGAGCGATTGTGGCATCAGTTTCATTAGATGGCATTAAAATAATTAAAGGTGAAGACAAATTATCACTTTATCAATTCAATACCATGACGGCTAAACATTATTTCTGTTCTGTCTGTGGTATATATACGCACCATCAACGTCGTTCAAATCCAAATCAATACGGTTTTAATGTCGCTTGTCTAGAAGGGTTTAATGCGTTAAAGTTAAAAGATATACCAACATATGATGGCATTAATCATCCCTCTGATAAATAGTTTGCCGTTTTGCCAATCATTAGCAACACTAAGCATGAGCGACAGGAGCTGTTAAAAACTCAATGTAAACCATGATTTATAAATGGTGTACTTTTTTTATCACCAACCACAAGGGTTGCGGCTTACAATAGATCCAAATTTTGTGGACTCTAGTGAGGAAAAATCTGGTCAAAAACCACATAAATCTACATAATTAATCTATTGCGGCCCGAATTTTTACCTTGATAGAGTTTTTGATCAGCATTGCGCAAACAGATATCAAAAGGGCTTCCATCATGTTCACTGACACCTGCAGTAATTGTTATGGTAATGTTTTCTGTACTCAACTGCATTTCGTTTTTACCAATGATCTGTTGTAACTGTTGTGCCCGATTTTTTAATACATCAAGAGAATTGTTTGATTTATCTCTTAGCAGAATGAGAAACTCTTCGCTTCCCCATCGAGCAATTAAATCGTCACTTCCCAAATGTTTTTTTAAACGTTTTGCGCATGTGACCAATACTTCATCGACAATTTGATGACCAAATTTATCGTTGACTCGTTTGAAATAATCGATGTCTGCTATCATGAGTATGGCTTCATCTTGCCATTTTTTTCAGTGCGGTTCGCACAGATTGAGAAAGCCACGGCGGTTCAATAACTCAGTTAATGCATCATAATTAGCGACTTGTTGGAGTTTATCATTGGCTTGTTTCAATTCAGCAGTTTGGGCTTCAACGCTCTTTTGTAACCATAAATTACTTTCTTTCAATCGTCTGGTTCGATTAGCAATCACTGCCAAAACTGTTGCTATGATTATTAATATAGCCAAAGATTTAGCCCACCATGTTAAATACCAAGGCGGTAAAATATGCAACTCAAAAGTAACGGCAGGAAGGTCAATAGGTGCTATGGCTTTGACTTCGAACTGATAATGTCCAGGTGGTAATCTGGTATAGCTGGCATGTGCTTCATCTTCTGCTGTTTTGAGCCATCTTTTATTAAATAGTTTGAGTCGATAATTAAAGCCCTCAATTTGTTGCTGAGTAGAGTGTGCTATTGATAACAATTACTTGTTCTATAGTAACATTATCTGGCACTTCGATTCTTGTATGTTGCCAGACGATCTGACCTTGGTTATCAATGGCGTAAATATGACCTTCTGTCATTAAATACAATTGTTCATTATTGGGTTGGTGTCCAAGAGAGGCGGGAAAAATATTCAGTATTGGATCTTGTGTGGTTATTTGAGATTGAATCCATTTTCCATCAATATATTGCCATAAACTCTGGTGTTGACACAATGCCCATAATTTTCCTGATAGATCAGTACTAACGTGGTCAATTTCAGTACATTGGCTTTGACTATTTTGTATATATGCTTTAACAAAAACATCTTGTTGACTGTCGTAACGAAACAATCCAGCATTGTTAAGTGCAAATATTTGATTTTTATTGTTGCTTGCTATAGCAATGGATGTATTTTGTTGTAGTCCATCACTTTGAGACCATTGACCCATCAATTGACCATTTTGATCTAATCTTGCGACACCTCCTTCCCATAAACTTAGCCACAATGTTTGATCCGGCGCTTCGGTTAAACGGTAGACATCTGTGCTGACAAATTTTTCAGCATCCCCAAATCTTTGCCACTCAAGTGTCTTGGGATTAAGACGAATAACACCATTGGCTGTTCCCATTAATAAATCACCATTTTGAGAGTGAGTGATTTGCCAAACAGATTTGCTTGGAAAGTCTAAAGGTGCAGGAGAATCTGGGGACAAATGCAACAATCTATTATCTTGATCGTCTTTGTAATAAAGTCCACCAGAGCTCGAACCTGCAAACCAAGATTGATCATGATGATAAAGGCTAAATAGATGATCTTGGCTAAATCCTGGTTTAAATTCGTTTGAAAGGCCAATCCAATCTAGTTGATTATGTATGGGTAAAATGATACTGACGCCATTTTCATGCCCAACGTATAAGACTCCATTGTTACTCTTTAGTAAGGCAAATATATGTTTGCCTCCAATAGTAGATGTGTCAGGTGCATAAAAGCGGCTACTTGATATTTTATTGCCCGATTTCTTATCAAATTGTTGTAATCCCCCAGCCCATAGTCCTGCCCAGATTGAAGTTTCAGTTGGCAAGAGCGTCATAACTCCATTAACCTGCAAAGTCTGATCAGTTGAGATGATTTCTGCATTGCGGTGCCAGTGGTTTTTTATTTTACCTTGATCATTAAGCGCATAAAATCCGTGTTCGTGTGTACCTATATAAATAGTATCTTTATCTGTCACTATTTCTCTAACACGTTTGTTTGTTAATCTTGGCGCAAAAAAATTCAACATTTGCGCAATCTTTGGAACACTGAAACAACCCACGACCACGAACAGCCAATAAAAGCTTGTCTTTGAATTGTGCGATTCGTTCCACTCTCAAGTCTGGTGGTAACCCTGGATAAGTTATTTTTTGACATGGTTTGTTCTCAGGGAATAGGTAAACACCTGAACCTGCTAAAGCCATTAAGCCTAAATTAGGGTATTTAATAATTTGATTGAAAGATTTTTCTTCAACACAAGATAATTGTTTAAAGTTATTGGTTTGGCTTTGCCAGTGCCATACGCCATTCATTGTGGATAACCACATATCATTTGATGCGGCTGAGACTGACACTATCTGTTCAATGGCTGATTTAGGCCCATGACTTACTTTTTTAATTTTATTGTTATGAATGCGGAACAATCCGCTATCACTGCCTACCCAAATTTGCCCTAACTTATCTTCGTATAAGGCATTGACAGTGCCAGGTGATGGCACTTCAATTTTGATAAATTGATAACGTGACCACAAATCATTGGCATTGATTTTAAGGCTAATAAAACTAACAAAAAGTAGAGTCTAAAGCTCAAAATATGTGCTCTTTACTAGATTCTTAAACGCATCAAAAGAGTATAAAATTTTCAACATATTCATTGTATATTTTATACTCTTTATATTTAACTAAAGCTGTTCAAAACCATTGGAATATATCAAGTCACCAGCAGTGGTATTATTCGGCAAGTTAATAAAGAATGGACAAACTGTTGTGTTTTGCGGGAGTAATGTATAGATTGATCTAGAGCAATTACTGTCATAGTTCCCCTCTCCAGCTTTGTGTTTCCAACTCGTAAAATCAACATTGGGTTCATCGATTTCAATAGAGTCACCGTCATAATATTTTGAGTAATGCACATGCGGCCCTGTAGAACTTCCACCTTGACAAGTGGCTTGAGCTAAATTATCGGCATAATTAGAAAGTCGTTGATTGCTTGAAACATCTTGAAAATCATTGACTAACACATTATCCAAATGATAATACCCTGTTACCCAACCATTGCTATGGACAACTTGAACAAAACAGGATGAAAACACTCTCACAATTCCAGACTCTGCAGCACTGACCCATAAGTTACTGGTATCGCCTCCCCAAGGAACAAAATTTGCAAAAAAATCCAATGAATTTCTGGCACCATTTCCGCTACCAGTGTTTGTATGCACACCTCCGCCTGTCCAAACTTCTCCTCGGGGCCAAGGCGGTTGAAAATATGAAAACAACGGAGGACCTTGGTTGCCTCTGAAATAATTATGTTCTGATAATATACGTTTACTGGCTAGATTTTGATCCAATTTTAGAGTGAAGTTATAAGCATTTGCAATTGAAGATACAGCAATACTGGCAGCAAGTGGGTCGCCTTTGAATTGATTCAGGGTTTTTTTAATGCCTGTTGCCATTTGAAAAATCTTTTGTTTATTATTGATACTGTCGTCAATAGTTTTATTCTTAAAATATTCTTCAACAACATTGACCAAAACTTTGGGATGAATCGAATGCATGGCAGACCAAGTATCTATGGCTTCTTTAAAGGGTAATAAATGCGGATAGCTTTCTGTTAAATAATCTTTTGTATAAAAAGTTAAGCGGTCACTGGCTGTGTATTCCATTTGACTATTATCAATAATCATTGGTCCAGTATAATTAAATTCTAATTTTGGACCCGTATATACAAACTCAGATGAATGTGAAGCAGTTCCAAGAAAAATTAAAATTAAAAGTAATGTCTTTGTGTTTAGATTGTAGA
Organism: Marinicellaceae bacterium; assembly: GCA_045107085.1. Taxonomy (GTDB): domain Bacteria; phylum Pseudomonadota; class Gammaproteobacteria; order Xanthomonadales; family Marinicellaceae; genus NORP309. The sequence continues at coordinate 6,465 of JBGCFT010000177.1, forward strand.
AATATTTCATAGCGATCACTCAAGTTGTTATACTAGTTAATCATATCATACAATGAATCATTTCAAAATCTCAGTATTGACTTTTAATG
>JBGCFT010000178.1:0-3023 GCA_045107085.1 Marinicellaceae bacterium
CATCTCTCCAGATTGAATAAAAATCTCTAATGCTTTGTTAGCATTTTCTCTGGCTTGTTGAGTATCTCCAAGGTTTTGGTAAATACTGCCTTTCTTTTGAAAAACGTTAGCTAAAAATGAAGCATCTTGTTCAATAGTCAATGAATCAGTAATCAAATCTAATTGCTCTAGCCCTTTTTTGTATTCTGTTAATACAGTGAGAGAGTAACTTAAATTATATCTGACATCATTTAATGAAGTAAAATCATAATTTACGTATTGATTTAAGATGTTTAAATAAGTTTCACGAGCTTTTTCTGGTTTACCTTGTGTATCATAAATATCTCCTCTTAAATTTTCAATGTCAATATTTAATATTGGATTTAAGTCAATATTACTTAGCGTATCTAGTAAATCGAGACTTTCGTCTAACTTACCTTGTTTATTTTTAATTTTAGCTAATGCCAATCGTGCCAAATGAAAATCTGGTTTTTCACCGATACAAAGTTCAAAATAATGTCCAGCTTTGTCAATTTCTCCGTTGTTCATGTCGTTTAGTCCACGAAGATATGATTCTACAAGATAAGGGTTTTCCGGAGTTAATGAGACAATTGAATTATTCTCATTTAAATTCAACTTTAATTCTTTTTGCACCCATTGACTTCCCTGCTCCAAAGTTTTAGCAATGTTTTTGTGAACAAATGAACGGCTTTTATTAGGATTATTACTATCAGAAAGTGTAATAATCAATGTATAGTTATTATTCTTTTCAATCACTTCTGTCGTTACTGTTCGCATATTTGGAGAAACTTGTAACTGATTTTCAATGAATTGCCTTGTGTTCAAATGACTGGGTTTATCATTAATATTTTTAAGTATTGCACTATCAGAAAAAGTCATTAATTGTTCAATATATATTCGCGAACTATCATCAAACCAATATTTATCATTTTGCTCTTTTGTAATCAGCATAACGATGGGTTTTTCTTCAGGTTGACCTATGTTCCAATGGCTATAAAACCAGAATGCCCCAGTACTCAACAATAATAAAGAAACTAAAATTATAATGTTCAACTGTGATTTTTTTTCATTCTTAATGCTAATTTTTGGACAAAATTTAATGCCCTGACCATATACCGTTTCAAAATATTTATTTTCTTCGACTTCAGATAAAATTTTCTTTAATTTAGAAATACTTTGGTCGATTGTATTACTGGTAACAACCCTTCCATTCCATACATGATCAATTAAATCATCTTTAGAAATAACCCTATTGGGGTTTTGTAAATAATACAACAAGAGATTTTTGTGTTGTTTTGTTAACTCTATAACCTTCTTTCCAAAAGTCAAATCATTGCTATTTGTATCATAAATGAATTTTGAAAATGAATATTTCATTGGTCAGTAATTATTTTAACATCGGTTTCAAAAAGTGTGTCGTATGGGTTTTGTATTTTTTACAGACATCCTCTGGTGAACCTTGTGCGACAATTTTGCCACCTAAGTCGCCTCCTTCTGGACCCAAATCGATAACCCAATCAGCTGTCTTAACCACATCAAGGTTGTGTTCAATCACAACAATGGTGTTGCCTTTATCACGCAAACGGTGCAAGACTTTGAGGAGTTGTTTAATGTCAGCGAAATGTAAGCCGGTTGTGGGTTCATCTAATATGTAAATGGTTTTTCCTGTATCGCGTTTGGATAATTCTTTGGCCAGCTTGATTCTTTGGGCCTCTCCACCTGATAGTGTTGTGGCGTTTTGTCCTAAAGTGATATAACTTAAGCCAACATCCATCAAAGTGTCTAATCGCATTTTTATACTGGGAATGGCATCGAAAAAGACTTGGGCTTCTTCAATGGTCATGTTGAGCACTTCATAAATGTTTTTGTGTTTGAAACGAATGTCCAAGGTTTCACGGTTGTATCTTTTGCCTTTACAGACATCACAAGTCACATAAACATCAGGTAAAAAGTGCATTTCTACTTTGATTAATCCATCGCCAGAACAGGCTTCACAACGCCCGCCTTTCACATTAAAACTGAATCGACCTGGTTTATAACCACGGGCTCTGGCTTCTTGAGTGCCAGCAAATAGCTCACGAATAGGTGTGAATAACTGTGTATAAGTGGCAGGATTTGATCGAGGAGTTCGACCGATGGCTTTTTGATTAATCTCCACTACTTTATCAAATAATTCAAGATTTTCAAATGATTTGTAAGCTGCTGGACGATTCTGGTTGCGGTTTAATTGTTGGGCCAATACTCTATAAAAAGTGCTGTTGATTAAAGTTGATTTTCCTGATCCTGATACGCCAGTTACACACGTTAATAACCCTGCAGGAACATGTAAGTCTACATTTTTTAAATTATTGCCAGATGCTCCAATCAGTTTAAACACTCTGTCTTTAGCGATCTTTGTTCTGTTTTTTGGGATGTCTATTTTCTGTTTACCAGACATGTATTGTCCAGTTACAGAATCTGGATTGGCTTCAATCTCTGCTGGAGTACCTTGGGCAACAATATAACCGCCATGAACGCCAGAACCAGGGCCAATATCCACCACATGATCAGCTTTTGATATGGCGTCTTCATCATGTTCAACCACAATAACTGTATTGCCTAAGTCTCTGAGTTTAATCAAAGTTTTTAAGAGTTTTTCATTGTCTCTTTGGTGTAAACCAATTGATGGTTCATCTAAAACATACATGACACCTACAAGCCCTGCTCCAATTTGACTGGCCAATCTGATGCGTTGTGCTTCACCACCCGATAAAGAATTAGCATTGCGTTCTAAAGACAAATAATTCAATCCCACATTGACCAAAAACTCTAATCTTTCTTGAATCTCTTTAAGAATTTTCTCAGCAATTTCACCTTTTTTTCCTTCTAATTTTAAGGTTTTAAAATAATTAAAACACTCTGCAATAGATAATCTGTTCACATAAGGTAAATTTTTATCTGCAACAAAGACATGTCTTGCAGCCACATTAAGTCTGTCTCCATCACAAACATCACATCTTTTAACACTGATGTATTTGTTGAGT
>JBGCFT010000179.1:0-4022 GCA_045107085.1 Marinicellaceae bacterium
CTTTGATTAAAAAATGGTGCATCAGTTTCAGTATTTTCTTCTGTACCAGCATCTCTGACTTGAGACCCATAAACTTTAAAATTTACACCACCGGCAAAATCACCATTGTCGTTGAAAATTTGATGGCGTTTTGGATCTGCATTGGCAATAAACGCATCATTAGAAGGCAATATCATGGTTGCGTATGAAAAATATTGATTAACACTTGGGTCTAGTTCAACAATTTGCTGTGTTGATAAACCTGGGTCAAACAAGGGTGCACCAGGAAAACCTTCAGGATTGGTAATAACCATGTCAATCCCATTGCCTGAAGAATTAAACTCATTACTTAATGTAGTGCTGTCTCCGTCTTCAGCGATCATTTCAATCCCTGCGGATGCAGAATTACCAAGATCGTAGGTGTCAAATTCTCCATCATGGAATGCCACCCAAAAAGGAGTGAGAAATGTTCCATCAGTTTGTGCGGAATTTTTAATTGAAACCCTAACTGGCGTACTATTTTTTGATATAGTTACTTTCATGATTGGATAGGTTCCATTGGTAAAATCACCATTAACTGGATCAATAATATCTCCTGTGACTACAGTACCACCAAGAACATTGACTGGACTCGCATCAGGATTACCTACTGAACCATTAAAGCCAGGATGAACAGTAATATTATCTGTAGTAGTAACACCAGTATTACCTGCACTTTGGTTCAAAAAAGCAGCATCTGATTCTGTATTTGCCTCTGTTCCAGCATCTCTTACTTGTGAGCCATAGACTGTGAATGTAAAGGGTCCGACAAATGCACCAGAATCATCAAAAATTTGATGCGCCATAGGGTCGGCATTGGCGATAAAAGCATCATTTGATGGAATGACCATGTTGGCATAACTGAAATATTTTTGAGTGGTTTCATCTAAATCAAAAATTTCTGTCGATGAGCTACCTGGTTCAAATACTGGAGCTCCGGCAAACCCATCAGGATTTAATATGACAGAATCCATCCCTGTGATTACGGTAGATTGGAATAAAGCACTGAGTTCGCTGGCATCGCCATCTTCAGCTATTCTTTCAATCCCTACTGAAGCTGGATCACCTGTGTTATAACTGTCGAAGCTACCATCATGAAATCCAACCCACAAAGGTGTTAAAAATACACCACCATCAGGAGTTAAAACTTCAACTTTTACTTTGATTTCTGTGGCCTGTATTGCAAAAGAAGATGCAATGGCTACAGGGAGTAATAAATTTTTAAATATTTTCATTTGATTCTCTTTTTTAAATTGTGAAAGTATTAAAACAAAAGAAAATCACGGGATTATCATAAGAAGTTCACGAAATTATAAAATCTTGAAATCAAGTCAATAAATATGACAGACTAAATTTTATTAAGTAAACTATTAGACTATTCTTTTTGGATTCATCTAAACTGTGATTTATAAATTCAATCAAATTGAGATAAATACAGATAACTACCGTTTGCTGTGTGATGGCTTAGAGCGATCTGTTGAGCCGCAAGTCTTTAATCTTATTGTGTTTTTAATCCAGAATAAAGGCAGGATAGTTTCCCGTGCAGAAATATTAGAACAAGTATGGAAAGACAGAGTGGTATCTGATTCGTCCATTAGTAATCATATTAAGACAGCCAGAAAAACTCTTGGGGATGATGGTTCCAAGCAACAAGTTATAAAAACGGTCCATTCTCGAGGTTATCAATTTATTGCAAATTGTGAAATACTTAAAGATACAAATACAAATTCTAATCAACCCAAAAGAGTAAAACCTCAATCAAAGCATTTTATTTTATTAGGTATGGTAGTTTTAATTTTTGTTATCGGATTTTGGAAAATAAACCAAAATGATAGTCTAAATTCAATTAACAATAAACTGGATAACTCTATCGCAGTATTAGCGTTTGAAGATTTAAGTCCGAATAATGACCAAAACTATTTCGCACAAGGTATCAGCGAAGAATTACTCAATATTTTTACTCAAATTCCAAATTTACGTGTAGCCAGCCGAACATCTTCCTTCTCTTATAAAAACAAAGATATGAGAATAGAGGACATGGGTAAGGAACTCAATGTGAGGTATTTGATGGAGGGCAGTGTGAGGAAATCCGAGAACAAAATAAGAGTCACTGCTCAACTCATTAGGGTGTCTGATGGGTCACATATTTGGTCAGAAACTTATGATCATGAGATACAAGATTTGTTTAAAGTCCAAGATCAAATTGCAACAGCTGTCAGTCATCAATTACAGTTGAGATTATCAAAAGAGTCCAATAAGTTGGAGCCTATTAGAGAAGAAGCTCATGCAAAGTATTTAAAAGCTTTATATTATTTTAGAAGAAACACTCCGATAGGTTTGCAGGAGTCTTTAAAACTCATTGATCAATCTATTTCAGAGCATTATAAGAATCCAAGTGCTTGGGCATTAAAGAGTAGAATTCATTATAGAATTAATCAGTTTTCTAATGATTTGAATAATTCTGATGCCATTAAAATAGCCAAAGAATCGGCTCTTAAAGCCAAAAGCTTAGATAATACTAATGCAATGGTAAATGCCCAAATGGCTATAATAAATTTATTAGATTTTGATTATGAATCAGCACAATTTAACATTGAATTAGCCATGAGTTTTCCTACTGAAAATCCCGCCACGATTGAATTGATGGCTTATTATTATCAATTAACAGGACAAATCGAACACAGTATCAAAATATTGGAGCAAGCCATAGATAATGATCCTGTCAATGATACTTTTTATTTTAATTTAGCCATGTGTTATTTTCACATGAATAAATTAAAAGATGCTTATTATACAATGAATAAATACCATTATTTTCATTCAGAAGCACATTCTTTTCTGGGCATTATCAGTCAGATATATGTGGCAAGTGGAAAAAATGAAAGGGCTTTAGAATATGCCAATGCAGAACCCAGTGATTTTCATCGATTATTATCGATGGCATTTATTACTTTCTCAATGGGAGATGTCGCTCAAGCTGATAAATTTTTAAGTGATTTATTAGCAAGGCACTCAAATGCCACAACTTATATCGCAAGTCTTTATGCCTTTAGAAAAGAGTTTGACGAGGCTTTTCGTTGGCTTGATTTAGCTTATAAAAATCAAGACACTGAGCTTTTATTGGTGATAAATTCTCATCATTTTAGAAGTTTATGGACAGATATAAGGTGGAAACAATTCCTTAATAAAATTAATTTACCAAAACAGCATTGGCTGCTTAGAAAAAATTAAACTCAAGATTGAGGTAATTTTTTTACCAGCCAGTGATTATCTGGAAATTTCATTTTGCGAATTAAATCATGCCATCTGGTATCAAAGTGCATTTTTCTAAAATCGGGAAAATTGAGTACATGTATTAAAGTACTGTCTGGATGATTAAAAGCTTTTTCCAGCCATTCGAAAGACTTATCAATTTCCCCTCGAAATGCATAAATACGGGCAATATTTGCCAAATCTGAATTTTGATATCGATTGATAAACGCCATCAAAAGTTTATCTGCTTCTATTTGCTTGTTTTGCGCTATCAAGACTAAATTCATCGCATAGTTTTTCCAAAAATCATCTGTTTCTTTTTGAGCATATTCATACGCTAATTCTGTTTGGCCTTGATTCAATAAAACAGCAGATATCATATAATTAAGTGCATCTTTATTTGGATTATATTTTTCATACTCTTGGAAAGCTTTTAAAGCTTTATCCATATTGTTATCAAAGAAATGAATGAGACCAATGCCATAATAATTATGAAAATATTTTGGATCTATATCTTTGACTTTTTCTCTGTAAGACAAAGCCAATGCTAAGTTACCTGAGAACATTGCATTTGATGCCGCTACTGCATTGATGTATGAGTGAGTATAATCCAATGCTAAAGCTTTTTTCATGGTGTTATCAGCTTCTATAAAGTTTCTTTGTTGCGATTGAATACGGGCTAAAGTTGCATAAGAAGAAGCATAATTAGGATCTAATTCAATGGCTTTTTTAACCGCAAATGACGATGTTTT
>JBGCFT010000018.1:0-4905 GCA_045107085.1 Marinicellaceae bacterium
TATCGTTCCTCTCGTGTAAGGTGCGTATATGAGTTTTTCATTTATGGATTCTCTGTTGGATTTTTAAGCAAGTGCAACGATACGCATCTTACTTAATTTATGCAATAGTAAAAACCGTTGCACTTACAACTTGAATCTAAGTAATACAAATTCATAAATACAGTAACAAAACTTGATAGTGGTCAAGAGAGTTATTTTAACAAAGTTTAAAATAGACATTTTCAACAAGGTAATAAAGACAATGACTATTAAAAAAACCATATTAGCCACTGCCATAATGGCATTATCAGCTACATCCAGTGTTTTAGCAGTTGAACAAGGAGATTGGTTATTACACCTGCGTGCGATTAACATCAGTCCAAATGATGACAGTTCTGTATTAAATGTAGATGGTGCAAACTTGGCAGGAACAGGTGTAGAAGTGGATACAGGTCCATCATTAGATATATCCATAGGATACATGCTCACTGATAACTTTTCGGTTGAATTATTGGCAAATTTAAGCAGTAAACATACCGTCAGCGTTAACGGTCTTGGAGGATTAGATATTCCAGATGGAACCGATGTTGTCGATACTAATGTTTTACCACCTACTGTATTTGCACAATATCATTTCAGCCCTAAAAGCTCAGTAAGACCCTATGCAGGTATAGGATTAAACTACACATTATTTTTTAATGATGATTTAACTCCTGGTGCAGAGGCAGCATTAGGTGCCAGTAATCTAGATGTGGACTCCTCAGTTGGGCTAGCAGGGCAGTTTGGGATTGATTTTGATATGAAAAATGATTGGTCTTTTAATGTTGATGTTAAATATATACAAATCGATACAGACGCAACATTTGATTCAGCATTAGGTCCTGTTCAAGTAGGAATTGATATCAATCCTTGGGTGATGGGAATAGGCTTTGGTCGAACATTTTAATCCGTAAATTAAAAGATAAGACATCTTCATCAGATGTCTTATCTGTTATTTAAATTCTATTATGACTCGGATATCTTTGTGAGCAATGGTTCGTCTATGATTGTTAAATTATGTTTTTTATAGTTTACAGCGCCAAGTTTTTGTAGTTTTTTAAAGACCCTGCTCAGTGTTTCCTCTGCCATTCCTAAATAATTGGCTATGTCTCTTTGAGAAATCGGTAAAAAGAATTCTGTATCAGAGTATCCTCTTGTTTTGAAGCGCATTGAGATTAATTTGATAAACAAAGCCAGTTTGGCTTGACTTCCTATGTCTAAATGATTTTTTTTACAATTAAAGATTTCCTTGCTCATTACGTTGATTAAGTTTTTTTGGATAATTGGATAATCAATTGATAAATCCATAAGGTTGTTGAAAGGAATTTTACAAAATGAACTCATGGTTAAAGCAGAAGCAGTACTTTGGTATTTTTCTAGATGAATACTGTCTAATCCCATAATTTCTCCTGGCAAATGAAAGCTATTGATTTTTTCTTTACCATTTTCATCCACAGTAGTCGTTTTAAACATGCCTGAATGCACAACATACAAAGCTTTAAACTCTTCACCAATGGTAAATAGCATTTTATTTTTATCGGTCAATAAAGAAGAGGCAATAATAGATTCAAGATCTTGCAGCTCTATAGAAGAAAGTCCTGAAGGCAAGCACAAAGAATTAACGGCACATTTTTGACATTTTGATTCAAAATTCAAATGAAGTTTTTGAATATTTTGAATGTTATTATGAAGCGTTGGCAACAGTATTATCCTCGAAAATAATTTAAATACTATTATGACATATCCATATAAATAATCCAAAAATTGAAATTAATATTTTAAAAATAACAAAAATTGACCAATGTCAATATTGTTATTAAAGGGATTATTTATACTGAGTGCCTAAAATTTTCAATCGAGGGTAATAAATGAAAACTAACTTTAATGATGAGCTCATCAAAAAGTTTGCTTTGGTCACCATAATATGGGGCATAGTAGGTATGCTAGTAGGCGTGATTATTGCAGCACAACTGGCTTGGCCAGCACTGAATTTTGATATTCCATTCTTAACCTACAGTCGCTTAAGACCGTTACATACCAATGCTGTTATTTTTGCTTTTGGAGGAAATGCATTAATTGGGACATCATTTTACGTAGTCTACAAAACCTGTAAAGCAAACTTATTTGCACCCAAGATTGCATCATTTGTATTTTGGGGCTTTCAATTGGTTATTGTTGGTGCGGTATTAACCTTACCATTTGGATTTACCCAATCCAAAGAATATGCTGAATTAATATGGCCCATTGATTTGTTTTTAACAGTTGTATGGGTAGCCTATGCTGTAGTTTTCTTTGGAACCATTACTAAGCGAAAAGAAAAACATATATTTGTAGCCAATTGGTTCTATGCTGCATTTATTATTACAATTGCATTACTTCACATTGTTAATAATTTGCAAATACCTGTGAATTGGCATTTATCTTATTCAGTTTTTCCAGGTGCTGTCGATGCCTTAGTTCAATGGTGGTATGGTCACAATGCAGTAGGTTTTTTCCTTACTGCTGGTTTCTTAGGAATGATGTACTATTTTATTCCAAAGCAAGCTGGACGTCCTATTTATTCTTATAGATTGTCAATTGTGCATTTTTGGGCATTGATTTCATCATATATGTGGGCAGGTCCACACCATTTGCATTACACCTCATTACCAGACTGGGCTCAATCATTAGGTATGGTATTCTCGCTGATCTTATTGGCTCCATCTTGGGGTGGCATGATTAATGGCATTATGACACTCTCAGGTGCATGGCATAAGTTGCGTGATGACCCCATCATTAAGTTGCTTATTGTATCACTGTCATTTTATGGCATGTCAACTTTTGAAGGCCCGATGATGTCAATTAAAACAGTCAATGCCTTGTCACATTATACTGATTGGACAATTGGTCATGTGCATTCTGGTGCTTTAGGTTGGGTTGCTTTAATGACAATTGGATCATTATATGTTCTTATTCCTAAACTCTGGGGTAAAAAAGGCATGTACTCAAGCAACTTGATTAATGTCCATTTCTGGATATCAACCTTAGGCATAGTTTTATATATAGCCTCCATGTGGATTGCTGGTGTGATGCAGGGTTTAATGTGGAGAGATATCAATACTGATGGAACGGTTGTATATTCTTTTGCAGAAACTATTAAAGCCACATACCCATACTATATTGCAAGATTCTTAGGCGGTATATTATTTTTAAGTGGAATGTTCATTATGCTTTATAACGTATTAAAAACCATATCTTCAAAAAATACACAGGAACAAGTTACAGGAGAAGTTGCATGAAACATGATGTCATTGAAAAAAATATAGGATTAATGGGTGTTTTGATTGCCATAGTTGTCAGCTTTGCAGGATTAGCAGAAATAGTACCACTGATGTTTCAAGCCAGTGTTATAGAACCGCATCCAAATTTAAAACCATATACGGCTTTAGAACTTGCAGGTCGGGATGTTTATGTTGCTGAAGGTTGTTATAACTGTCATTCACAACAAATTAGACCTTTCGTAGATGAAACCATGAGATACGGTCATTATTCACAAGCCAATGAGTTTGTTTATGATCGCCCTTTTCAATGGGGTTCAAAAAGAACTGGACCTGACCTACATCGGGTTGGTGGTAAGTTTTCAGATGAATGGCATGAATACCATTTAATTGATCCCCGTTCTGTTGTACCAGAATCAAATATGCCAGGTTATCCTTGGTTAGCTGAGCAAAAAGTAGATGCTCAATTAGTCGCCGATAGCATGAAAGTATTAAAAGAATGGTTTGATCATCCTTATACAGAGGAACAGTTAACTAATGCAAAAGCCGATGTTGAAGGTAAAACTAAAATGGAAGCATTAATAGCCTATCTTCAAGTCTTGGGAACTTCAATCCCCAGGAGTTACAAATGATAAGCGGAATAGTAACAGCAATATTGATGATAGCCTTCTTTATTATGTTGGCTTGGGCATGGAGTGATAGAAGAAAAGAGGACTTTGAACACTTATCACAACTTCCTTTAGAAGATGACAATGTAGATTTAAATGAACAAAAAGGTGAAGAAAATGGAAATGTCTAACGGTTGGAGTATTTGGATAATAGTGCTTGTAGCAGCACATATTATTGGTTACGCAATTTTATTATTTTCTACTTCAAAAATGAAAAATGATAATCAAAAAGAAGGTGAAACAACGGGTCATGAATGGGATGGTATTGAAGAATACAATAATCCATTACCTCGCTGGTGGTTGTATCTTTTTGTGCTGACTATAGTCTTTGCCATTGGTTATTTGATTTTGTATCCAGGCATGGGAAATTACGAAGGAACATTAAAATGGACTCAAGAAAATCAGTGGGCTGAAGAAAATAAAGCTGTCCAAGCAAAGAAAGCAGAATTCTACAGTACGTTTATTGATAAGCCGATTCCAGAAATGATTAATGACAATAAAGCCATGGAAATTGGAGAAAGGCTTTTTGCTAATCACTGCAGTAGTTGCCACGGCTCAGATGCTCAAGGTGCGATTGGTTTTCCAAACTTAACTGATGATGATTGGTTATATGGTGGAGATCCAGCTAGCATTTTACAAACTCTCGTAGGTGGCCGTATGGGAATTATGCCACCGTGGGGAGCAGCTTTGGGTGATGATGGGGTTAAACAAGTGGCTGCTTATGTTCGTGAATTCAGTGAAAAAGGCCAAGATCCAGCGTTGGTTGCAGAAGGCCAAAAGAAATTTGCCATGTTCTGTGTCGCTTGTCATGGTCCAAATGGCAAAGGAGTACAAGCACTTGGTGGTCCTAATTTAACTGATAATATTTGGTTGCATTCTTATGATTCAAGCCGAATAGAATCCATCTTGATGGAAGGTATTTCTGGTAATATGCCAAAATTCTCAGAAATATTAGATGATGG
>JBGCFT010000180.1:0-39834 GCA_045107085.1 Marinicellaceae bacterium
AAGTCTTCATCTTTCATCTTGGTAGCGACCTTACCTTTTCCACCTCGGCGTTGTGCTTGATACACATCTAATTGTTGCATCTTTGCATATCCAGCATGAGATAAGGTAACAACCACTTCTTCTTCAGTAATGAGATCTTCCATGGTCAGATGCATTTGATGCTCAATTATTACTGAACGACGCACATCTCCAAAGTTTTCTTTCACTTCTAGCAATTCTTCACGAACCACTTCTAACAATCGATCAGGGTTAGTGAGTATTTCGATAAATTCTTGAATTCTTAAAATAATGTCTTTAAATTCATCCGTGAGTTTTTCTTGCTCTAAACCTGTTAATCTATGTAGTTGTAAATCCAATATCGCTTTGGCTTGAATGGGTGACAACTGATACCCGTCATCAAACATACCAAACTCATCTGATAAGTCCTCAGGACGACATAAACTCGCATCTCCTGATAGCATGGCTTTGATGACTTCAGACTGCCAACGTTTCGCTAATAATGATTCTTTAGCAGCCGCAGGATTTTCAGAGGCTTTAATTAAGGCAATTATTTCATCAATATTGGCCAATGCTATAGCTAGACCTTCTAAAACATGCGCTCTGGCTCTGGCTTTCTTTAATAAGAATAAAGTCCTTCTTACAATAACTTCTCGGCGGTGTTTCAAAAAGGCATTGATGATTTGTCTTAGTGTTAATAATTCAGGTTGACCATCAACCAAGGCCACCATATTCATGCCGAATACAGTTTGTAATTGAGTCAATTTAAATAATTGATTCAACATAACCTCTGCTACTTCACCACGTCGCATTTCAATAACAATGCGCATGCCATCTTTGTCCGATTCGTCACGTAAAGCTGTGATGCCTTCAATGCGTTTTATTTTTAATAACTCAGCTATTTTTTCAATGAGTTTGGCTTTATTAACTTGGTAAGGAAGTTCGTCTACAATAATGGTTTGTTTGCCACTGTTTTCATCTATTTCAATGTGCGTTTTAGCGCGCATATAGATTTTGCCTTTGCCCGTTTCATAAGCTTCACGAATGCCTTTTGAACCATTAATGATTGCGGCAGTAGGAAAATCAGGGCCAGGTAGGTGTTCCATCAACTCATCAAGTGTTATTTCTTGATTGAATGACATTGCAATAATCGCATCGATAACTTCGTTTAAATTGTGCGGTGGGATATTAGTTGCCATTCCAACAGCTATGCCTGATGAGCCATTGACCAATAAAGCAGGGACTCTAGATGGCAAGACATTAGGCTCGTGTTCAGATTCATCATAGTTGGCATTGAAATCTACCGTATCTTTATCAATATCAGCTAATAATTGATGTGCAATCTTTGACATTCTGATTTCTGTGTAACGCATGGCTGCTGCGGAATCACCATCAACAGAACCAAAGTTTCCTTGTCCATCGACCAACATATACCGCATTGAAAATGGCTGTGCCATTCGAACGATAGTATCGTAAACTGCGGTATCACCATGAGGGTGGTATTTACCTATGACATCACCAACAATACGTGCAGATTTTTTATAGGCTTTGTTCCAATCATTTCCTAATTCGCTCATGGCGTATAATACGCGACGATGAACAGGTTTCAAGCCATCTCTAACATCAGGTAAGGCTCGACCTACGATTACACTCATGGCATAATCCAGGTAGGATTTTTTCATTTCATCTTCGAGATTTACTTTAAAAATTTCGGTGGTTTTATCGACCATATAATTGATTCCAAATATGCTATATTCCAATCGATGAATTATAGCATAAACGGATTAAAATGTATTAGTTAAAAAAGACTTTTTTAGTGTTATAAATAGACATGACTTGATACCAAAAGTATTGCAAATCTGCTCTATAAAATTTTATTATAGAAGAAGGGTCACTTACTTAATATTTTTGATATATCTTTGGATATCATGGGTTTATAAAAATAATATCCTTGCCCATAATCTACGCCTATTTCTGCTAGCTTTTGTGCCCCTTCAATGCCCTCAATTCCCTCTGCAACAATTGACATATTCATTCGCTTTGCCATATCTGCTATCACTTCTAACATAACCATGCTTTTGGGGTTAGTTTGCATACTCATGGTAAATGCCTGATCAATTTTAATCGTGTGAAAATCTAATTCTAAAAGGTGTTGGAACCCTGAATAACCAGTGCCAAAATCATCCAGTGATAATTTAAAACCCAACTGATGACATTCGTCTATCCATGTTTTAACTTTCTTATAGTCTACTACCAAGCTTTCAGTAATTTCAATTTTAATGTTTTTTGGGTCAATCTGGTTTTTTAATGTAATCTGCTTTATGTTAAATAAAAAGTTTTTGGCTGTTAATTGATTAGCCGAAACATTAATACTCATAAATAAAGGAGGAAGCTTAGGATGATTTAGTTTTCTGAGTTTCTGAAATTTGCGCAACTCTTGACAGGCGTTATCAAATATTTTCAAACCCATAGAAACAATCAAATCACTTTCTTCAGCCAACGTAATAAACTCAAATGGTGAAATCATGCCTTTTTCTGGGTGTTTCCATCGACTAAGCGCCTCAAACCCAGCAATATAACCTTGTTCTAAATTGACTAAAGGTTGATAGACATTAATAATCTCATCGTTTTCTAAGGCTTGAAACAATTCCTTTTCAAACCTAATTTTATGAAGTCCATCGGCAACAATTTGATTATTGTCATTGGAAGCATTGCTGTCATGAGAATTGTCACCTAATAGATTTCTAATTCTTCTCAAAAGTACTTCCATCACTCCACGCACAATTGGATCTGAATTTTTCAACCTATCACTGATTTGCTCTTTATCAATAATCATTAAAACCAATTCAGTTACTGCATATGCACTGACTGAACGATCGCTTTGATCAAGGATTCCCATCTCACCTAGAAGCTCTCCTTTTCCTAAGGTTGCAATTATTTCATCTTGCATAGTGACTGGATAGACTCCAAGAGTCCCTGACTCAACAATATATGCACAATTTGCACGATCGCCAACTTTAAATATTTGTTCGCCCTTTTTATAAGTTTTATAATGTAGATTGTTTGTCATTGATGGAGATTTTAACACAGCTTTGTTTAAATTTATATTGCATTAATTTAGAATACGAATATGACGAATAAAAAAAATTGGATAAGTAACCAACTTGAGCTAAAACGTTTTCCAGAATTTAAAAGGGAAAAACTACGAGCTTGGGATGCTGCAGACGAATATTTGCTTAATTCATTTCCAATTTTTGATCATAAGAACACACCAAAAGAACAAGACAAGGTGTTAATTTTTAACGATGCTTTTGGTGCCATTTGTTTAAATCTATTAAAAGCAAATCCCAATCAAAAGATAACCTTCATTACTGATTCAATTAACAGCAAAAAAGGCCTTATCAATAATGCAAATATAAACGATATTGATTTAAAACATATTAATATTATCAATACATTAAGCCATTTAAGTGAAGTATATAATTATGTAATTATTAAATCTCCAAAATCAATCGACATGTTGGTTTATATGCTCAACAAAATTCAACCTCATATAACAAGAAAATGTCAAATATTTATTGCCGGCATGGTTAAACATTTACCACAAAAAATATGGAAAATATTAGAGCATAATTTTGGGGAGACTTTGACTTCATTGACAATGAAAAAAGCCAAGATTATTCAACTTTCTATGACACAAAATAATGTTTTGGATAAGTTTCCAATCACATATAAGCAAAATAACTTTACCATCTATAATCATGCTTCTGTTTTTTCAAAAAACTCTCTCGATATCGGCACCCGTTTCTTATTGGATAATTTTCCACCATTACCTGAGATTAAAAACATCATAGATCTGGGTTGTGGCAACGGCATTATTGGCTTAAATCTAGCACATAAATATCCGAATGCTCAGATTACACTGACAGATGAATCATACATGGCCATAGCTTCTTCAAAATTAACCATTGATAATAATTTAGAAGATAACAAAAATATTTGTTTTAAATTAAACAATTGCTTAGATGACTTCAAAAGTAACAGTGTTGATTTGATTGTCTGCAATCCACCATTTCATCAATCTCAAAATATTGGCATAGATATTGCATTAAACATGTTTAAACAATCTCATAAAACAATCAAAAAAGGCGGATACTTTGTTGTCATTGCCAATAGACATCTGCCCTATTACATTCATCTTAAAAGAATTTTTAGTACAACAAAAACCCTCTGCTCTAATCAAAAATTTAATTTGTATTTAATGTCAAAATAATTTTCCAGTCATAACAAACGACAGTTTTCTCGCAAAAAAATTCATGACTATTGGCTCATGATTTCTTTTAGTGATTCGTGTTCTAATAATATAGAGAAGAAAAAACACACATATTAATTTATAAAATTATGTAACTTTAATTGTTCTCAGACGTAATTAACACATTCAAAATCATTTTTCATTTTAGAGGAAATCCAGCATGAAAAAAATAGTAAAGCTTTTTATTCCCGTTGCCGTATTAGTTGGCAGCATTTTTTTAGTTCAAGCCATGGTCGCAGCTAAACCCACACCAGAAAAAAAACCAAAAGCCCAACGTGTCGTTTCCCTCTATGTTGATGAAGCTGTATCACAAACACTTAATATTACAGTTAACAGTCAAGGCGAAGTTAAACCCAAAACCGCCATTGATTTAACTCCATTGGTTTCAGGTCAAATTATTTCAATTTCAGATAAATTTGCAGAAGGTGCTGAGTTTTCTAAAAATGAAACCTTAATTAAAATTGATGATACAGATTATAAACTTGCTGTAGTTCAAGCACAAGCGCTGGTTGCCTCTGCCAAAGTTAATGTTGAAAGAGAATTAGCCAATTCAAAAATAAAATTGGAACAATGGAAAAGAAAAAATTCAAATGCTAACCCAACTGACTTTGCACTAAACAAACCTCAAATCGCTGAGGCTAAAGCAAAATTAAAAGCAGCTGAGTCAGAATTACATAATGCACAAATTAAATTAGCCAGAACTAATATAAAAGCACCGTTTCAAGGCAGAGTTATGCTTGAAAACATAGGACTCGGCCAGCACATAACTCCAGCAACAAATTTAGGCCACATCTTTTCAACTGATACGGTAGAAATCAGATTACCCTTAACAGATACACAATTAGAAGAATTAAACCTTCCTATGGGCTTTATGGCTGGAAAAAATAATGCCCCAATCGTAAATTTTTCAGCCCTAATTGGAGATAAAAACCACAATTGGCAAGGTAAAATTGTCAGAACAAATGCCTCAATTGATCAAGAATCACGTCTTATTTATGCCATCGCTGAAGTAAAAGATCCCTATGGAGCAGGCGCCGATAACAATACAGCACTTGCCGTTGGCATGTATGTATCAGCAAGTATCCAAAGCAATAAAACACAAGATACTTTGGTTTTACCAAGATTGGCTTTACGCAGTAATAATAAAGTCTATGTAGTCAATGATGAAAGCAAACTTGAAATCAGAATCGTGAGCGTATTGTCGACCAACGAAAAATATGTTCATATTTCTTCTGGCATTAAAGCTGGAGAAAAAGTTGTTACCTCGACTGTTCCAATAGTTTCAGAAGGCATGGATGTCAAAGCTTTAACTAAGCAAGAAGCAGCCAATATTCAAGAAACCATCAATAACCAAGGATAAATAGTATGAATAATTTAATAGCTTGGTGGGCTAAAAACCCTGTTGCAGCGAATCTGGTAATGATTGGGCTTTTTGTTGCTGGATTCATAGGATTTAATAATTTAGAGAGAGAAATAGAACCTCAAGTACGTTTTCCTGGATTACAAATTCAAGTCAATTGGCCAGGAGCCACGCCCCAAGATGTAGAAGAACAAATAGTGGCAAGAATTGAAGAATCAGTAAGAGATTTAGATGAAATTGAATGGGTACGCTCTTCATCAGGTGAAAGCCAAGGGCAAGTTTATATCTTAGCCAACCAAAATGCAGATTTCACTCAATTCATGAATGATGTAAAAATTAGAGTTGACTCTATCTCATCTTTCCCAAATGACATTGAACAACCCACTGTACAACAATGGGTAAATAGAGAAGAATATATCCGTGTTGCCATATCTGGTCAATTAGATGAAAGAGAACTCAAATATTTAGCTGAAGATCTCAGACGAGAAGCTGCTCAGCTTCCAGCCATTAGTATTGTAGAATTATTTGGTACAAGAAATGAAGAAGTTTCAATCGAAATAGGGAAGAAATCTTTAAGAAGGTATAATTTAACATTTAGTGATGTGGCGAATGCAATAAGATCAAGTTCAATCAATCAATCAGCAGGTTCAGTTAGAACAGAAGTCGGTAACTTTAAGCTTAAAGTTCGAAATCAAGCCAATACTCAAGAAGATTTTGCAAAAATTATTGTGAGAGAAACCGCTGATGGAGGAATCATTCGTGTTGGTGATGTAGCTACTGTAATTGACGGATTTGAAGACAATCCAATTTTAGCCACCCTCAATGGTGAACCCACAATACTCTTACAAGTCATGACAACAGAGACAATGGATATTGTAACCGCATCACAATCCATCAGAAATTGGATTGATAAGCGACAAAGTAGTTTACCTAAAGGTGCTCAATTAACTTTATGGACAGACCAAGCTGAGGAATTTAATGGCCGAATGGCCACTATCAGTAGCTCAGCTCTGATGGGATTATTTTTAGTTGTAATCATACTTATGTTAACTCTGCGACCAAAAGTAGCTTTTTGGGTTGCCATTGGAATTGCAACGGCTTATGCAGGTGCTTTTGTTTTTTTACCTTCAGTTGGTGTATCGTTAAATATGTTGTCAACTTTTGCATTTTTGTTAGTTTTAGGCATAGTTGTAGATGATGCCATTGTTGTTGGCGAAGGTATTCACAGCGAATCTGAACGCTTAGGTGGTGGTATAAAATCTTCTATTCTTGGCACGCAAATGGTGGCTAAGCCTGTAATATTTGGAGTACTGACTACCATTATGGCCTTCATTCCTTGGTTATTCTTAGGAGGTGCTACCAGTGAGTTTACTAAGCACATAACATGGGTGGTGATCTTAGCCTTGGTTTTTTCATTAATAGAATCATTACTTATATTGCCATCACATTTAGCAAACATGAAACCAAGAACCAAGAAAAGCTGGTTTAATAATTTTCAAAAGAGTATTGCAAACAGTATTACAAATTTCGCTCAAAATAAATACCGCAAAATTGGTGAATGGAGTCTTAAATATCGCTACTTTACAGTTTCTGTTTTTGTTGGAATTTTTATCATCACAATTGGTTTATTTGGCAGTGGTTGGGTTAAAAAAAGTTTTATGCCTAACATCGAGTCTGATGAGATTATTGTTAACGTTGTTCTTCAAGAAGGAGCCCCCTATTCTCGCGCACTAGAAATTTTGGCACAATTACAAAAAGCAGAACAACAATTAGTAGATGAAGTCAGCTTATTAAAAGATGGACAAGGAAAACTGATTGAAAACTGGTATACCCGTTCGCGTCGCGACAGTGTATTAGCCATTGTAAAACTTGTCCCTCCTGAAGAAAGACAATTGACCACAAAAGTAGCCTCAATAAGGTTAAGAGAATTAATCGGTGATATCAATGATGCCAGAGAGGTCTCTGTTAGATATACACAAGGAAATAATGACCCTGGTTTTGAAATATCGGTTAGACATCCTGATTTAGATGTTTTACGCCAAGCAACTCACGATTTGGAAGAGCAACTGCGTACTTATGAGACTTTGTATGATGTTAGAAATAATTTAATTGGGATATCAGATGAAATTAGAATCAGTTTAAAACCAGGTGCTACTAAGCTTGGATTAACATTGGCAGATGTCAACACACAAGTTCGCCAAGCCTATTTTGGTGAGGAAGTTCAAAGATTACCAAGAAACGGACAAGATGTGAGAGTTCGGGTTAGGTATCCCATTCAAGCCAGAGAATCAATTGAAAGTTTAAAAGATTTTTATGTGACAAATGCGCAAGGCGTTGATATTCCATTACTTTCTGTTGCCGATTTAGAGTTTGCCCCAGGCATCAAACAAATTCAACGTTGGAATGGTAATCGTGCCTCTCGCGTCAGTGCTGACTTAAAGAGTAATGTCAGTGATGAGATCATGAAAGACCTAGAAGCCAATTTTTTTCCTGATTGGGAGCAAAAATATCCAGGGCTACAAAAAGGATCCGTCGGACAAGCTGATGGAGAAAAACGTTTTATTAAAGAAGTAACTGGGCTTTATTTTATGGCATTTTTTGCCATGTATACCTTGTTGGCTGTGGCCTTTAAAAGTTACTCTCAACCCATTCTCATATTAATAGCTATGCCTTATGCTTTTGTTGGTGCTGTAATAGGTCATATGTTTATGGATTTAACCATGGCGATTTTTTCCTATTTTGGAATTGCAGCAGCAGCCGGAGTGGTAGTTAATGATAATTTGGTCTTAATGGATTATTGTAATAAACTCAAAGATAAAGGCATGCCGCCTAAAGAAGCCATTATAGAGGCAGGCGTAATCAGATTTAGACCCATATTGTTGACCTCTGTGACGACAATCGTAGGTTTATTACCAATGATGTTAGAAAGATCTATTCAGGCTGCATTCTTACAACCCATTGTAGTTTCATTGGCTTTTGGTGTTCTATTGGCATTCTTTGTAACACTATTTATGGTACCAGCACTTTATGGTATAGGTTTAGACATAAGATCGACCAAAACCAAATCTTTTTCAAAATTGGGTCGCTGGGGATCTAAAGGTATTGAAAAAACCGAAGATGCTTCATCAGTGATTGATCTAATAGATTAAAATATAAATTGAATGGTCCGAATTTAATCTTTAATTAAATCTGGCTTCTTTAATCTTCTCTCTCTTACCCAAAAAAAGGATTTTTTGGGTAAGTTTTTTTTACTTTTTAAATAACTCACTGCTAATGTTTTTGAAAGATTTAAATTCTAATGCATTACCAGATAAATCATATAAAAACATCGTCGCCTGTT
Organism: Marinicellaceae bacterium; assembly: GCA_045107085.1. Taxonomy (GTDB): domain Bacteria; phylum Pseudomonadota; class Gammaproteobacteria; order Xanthomonadales; family Marinicellaceae; genus NORP309. Next base: position 9,010 of record JBGCFT010000180.1, read on the forward strand.
CTCCATCCAGCCCCTCAAATCTCACATAAGGCTCGATTAAAAAAGCTGTATCATTTTTCATTAATTTATCTTTTAATTCTAACCAATCACTCATTTCTAATACCACACCAAAATGAGGAACTGGAACGTTTTTACCATCCACAGCATTATTCTGATGATTGGATTTAGACTGACCAGAACAATGACAGACCAATTGATGACCAAAAAAATTATAATCTATCCAATCAGTACTACTTCGGCCCTCTTCACAGCCCAATAATTTACCATAAAAGTCTCTTGCTTTTAACAAACAATCAACAGGGATAGCCAGATGAAAAGGTGTGATTTTTTGCATTCGTATTAAACCGTCCTAAATAAAGGATTAATCATACAATATATTGACGATTCGATATATAATGTTGTTCGTTTTTTAAGACATCAAATTGATATAATATGACACCAACCAGAAAAAAACGATTAATGGGCGTAGTTCTTGTATTAATGGGTGTGGGTATTGCAACTGCATTATTTCTCACAGCTTTTGAAGAGAATATCTTATTTTATAAATCACCAACAGAAATTCATCAGGGCGATTATCCACAGGCCCGTAATTTTAGAGTCGGTGGTATGGTAAAAAAAGGCAGCATTAATAAATCCACCACTTCACTGGATGTTGAGTTTTATGTTACCGATTATGCCAAAGAAGTTAAAGTTAAATACAATGGATTACTTCCAGATTTATTTCGTGATGAACAAGGTATGATTGCTATTGGACATCTAGATAAAAGTGGCGTATTCCAAGCCGATGAAATACTGGCTAAACACGATGAAAAGTACATGCCACCAGAAGTTGCAGCTTCTTTGAAAGAAGCGCAAGATGCAAAAGATGCTAAACTATCTAAGGATTATAATTAAATGTTAGCTGAAATTGGACAATTTACCCTTGTTATTGGCATGCTGTTTTCTTTATTGTTGTCAATAATGCCTTTATACGGTTACTTTACCAACAACAATAAAGTCATGCAGACTGCCAGACCACTGGCTTATATGCAGTTTATATTTATTTTAATTTCATTTATTATCTTGGTCATACTATTTGTTTTGCAAGATTTTTCAGTGACTTACGTCTGGCAAAATTCAAATAGTATTCTACCTATTAGATATAGAATATCAGCCACATGGGGAGCACATGAAGGTTCTATGCTCTTGTGGTTAATGGTGCAAACCTTATGGACTGGATTTGTGGCTTATTTCTCCAAAGCATTAACCACTAAACAAGTCGCAAGAATATTAGCGGTTTTAGGGATTATTACTCTTGGCTTTGCAGCTTTTGTATATTTCATGTCCAACCCTTTTATGCGCACTATTCCTGCTCCAATTGATGGCAATGACCTAAACCCATTACTTCAAGACATTGGATTGATTATTCACCCACCCATTCTCTATATGGGCTATGTTGGATTATCTGTGCCCTTTGCCATTGCGATTGCAGCATTAATAGGAGGGAAAATTGATGAAACATGGATTCGGTGGTCACGCCCCTGGACAAATGCAGCATGGGGTTTCCTGACATTAGGTATTGTTTTAGGATCTTGGTGGGCTTATTATGAATTAGGCTGGGGTGGCTGGTGGTTTTGGGATCCTGTAGAAAACGCTTCATTTTTACCTTGGTTAGCAGCAACAGCTTTGATTCACGTTCAAGCTGTCAGTGAAAAACGCAATGCTTTTAGAGGATGGACAGTTTTATTGGCTATTCTTGGGTTTTCTCTGAGTGTCTTAGGCACATTTTTAGTCCGTTCCGGCGTTCTCACTTCAGTTCATGCTTTTGCAAGTGACCCAAGTCGAGGCGTCTTTGTGTTAACTTTATTAGCTATCTATGCTGGTGGAGCCTTGTTTTTGTATGCGCTTCGAGTGAATAAATTAAAATCTAGAATAGGATTCGAACTCAGTTCTAAAGAAACCCTGTTATTAACTAATTCTATTATCTTTTTCTCAGCATGTTTCTTAGTATTATGGGGAACATTGTTTCCATTAATTGCTGAATCATTCAATTATAAAATATCCATTGGAGCACCCTACTTCGGCAGTATGTTTTTTCTGATTATGATTCCAATGGCAGTATTCTTGCCTTTTGGAATGATTTATAAATGGCGCAAAGACAAAATGAAACGTGTAGTCTCATTACTTTTCCCACTTTTATTGGTTTCAGTGGTTTTGACAATTATCACAACTTGGTATTTTGAATTGTATAATATTAGATCAATTGCTTACTTATTTAATGCTTTTCCTGTCAATACTGGCAGGCTCAAAGCCATCAGTGGCATTTTTGGTGCTTTTTGGATATTGGTATCAGTACTGTACTACTTTAAAGTTTATAAAGGCCAACTGACAAGAGCAGTCTGGGGAATGCAGATCGCCCATTTTGGTATAGCGGTTTATTTATTTGGTGTCACAATGACTGAATATACAGATTTTGAGATTGACAGTTTAATGCATCCTAATGAAACTAAAATCGTGCAGGGTTATAAAGTTGAGTTCTTAGGCGTGAAGCAAAAACAAATAGAAAATTATAAGGCCAATATCGGTCACTTTGTCGTCACAAAAGATGGTGAAAAAGTAGCTACGATGGAACCACAAAAACGAATTTATGTTCGCGGTAATCCGATGACTGAAGCGGCCATTGATCCTGGTTTCACCAGAGATCTTTATATCTCATTAGGTGAACAAATTAATGAAAAAGGTGGATGGGCTGTTAGAATCTATATTAAACCATACATTAGATGGATGTGGGGTGGAGGTATTCTTATGATGCTCGGGGGCTTTTGGGCAGCAACAGACAGACGTTATTTTCGTTTAGCTAAACAATTAAAACAGAAAAAAATTAACAATCACCTCGAAGCATGAATAAAACTGTCGTCAAAGCCTTAATACCATTGATTATCTTTATCTCTCTTATAGTTTTGTTGTTCAATGGCTTGGGAAAAGATACGCGTCTATTGCCCTCTGCTCTGATTGGAAAACCAGTTCCAAAATTCAGTGTTCCCTCTTTGATAACTGGTCAAACAATTAATAATGAAACCTTAGCAGGTAAAATGTACCTTCTTAATGTATGGGCAAGCTGGTGTCCCAATTGCCGTGTTGAGCATCCTTTTGTCACTGAGTTAGCCAAACAAAATATTGTTCCAGTATACGGTTTAAATTACAAAGATGAAGCGGCTGATGCCAATGCATGGTTAAGACAATTTGGTAACCCTTATACAGATATACTGGTTGATTATGAAGGATTAGTTGGCATTGACTTTGGCGTCTATGGTGCTCCAGAAACCTTTTTAATTGACGCACAAGGTATCATTCGCCATAAAATTGTTGGCGAATTGAATCCAACCAATATCAACAATGAATTATTGCCACTCATACAAAAATACAAATAAACTTATGAAACATCTTTTATTAACCTTGATTTTATTTAGTGCTTCGGCATTCTCAATCGATATTCATGAATTTGATAACGAAAATCAAAGATTGGATTATCAACAACTGACAGAAGAATTACGCTGCCTGGTATGTCAAAATCAAAACATTGCAGACTCTGATGCTGAACTGGCTAAAGATTTAAGGAAAGAAGTAGCTAAACTTGTCAAGCAAGGACAAACTACTGTGCAAATTACTGATTACATGGTTCAGCGATATGGAGAATTTGTTACTTATAGTCCACCAATGGGTTTTGATACCGTAGTTTTATGGGTTGTTCCTATGTTAGTTTTATTAATTGCAGCCTTTATATTATTCAGGTCTATTAAAAATAACAGCATAAAAACCAATCAAACAGAGAGCGAATCATGAATGTTTCTTTAATGCTAATAATAGTGTCAATTTTAATAGCAGGAATTGTGTTATTTTGGCTATTTTATAGACATGCTAATTACGATCAAAAGCTTTCAAAAGATTATTTAATTAAGCACTTAGCTGTCAAAGATGTCACTCCTGAAAAAAGAACAGAGATGGAGAACCAATTATCACAATTGCTTCAGAATCACCAGCAGCAATATTCACCTAAAACCTTTATTTTAATCACTGCTTTTATTGTCCCCATGAGTGTGTTACTTTATCTGAATATAGGCAATCCCCAAGCGATTAACTACAAGCCAAGCAGTACAGATGTCAATAACAGTCAATCACCACCACAGATGAGCATGCAAGATGCCATTAAGCAATTAGAGGAAAAATTAGAAGCAAATCCTGATGATGTAGAAGGACAAGTGCTTTATGCACGTTCTCAAGTATCTTTGAAAAATTTTGAAAAAGCAGTGATTGCCTATCGTAAAGCCAATGAGCTGGCTCCAAATGAAGCTGTAATTTTAACAGAACTAGCAGAATCCATCGCTTTATTTAACAACAACCGTAGTTTTTTAGGAGAACCTGAAGGATTACTAAAGAAAGCAGTAGAAATTGATAATTCAAACCAAAAAGCTTTGTGGTTATATGGCATGACTTTTTATGAAAAACAAGAATTTGAAAAAGCCAATGAATTATGGACCAGTCTTTATGATTTGATGACCAATGAGAATGCAAAAAAACAATTATTGGATCAGTTAGTTGATGTCAGATCAAGACTGGGTGAAAACACAGATCAGCAGACACAAGTACCCAGCCAATTAAATGCAATCATTTCCTTGGATGAATCATTAAAATCACAAATGAATAAACAAGCGACTTTATTTTTGTATACAAAGGCAACTTCTGGTATGCCAATGCCAATAGCTGTCATTAAAAAACCACTTGAATTAAACAATATTTCTTTTCCATTAAATTTATCCATCAGTGATTTAAATAATTTACAAGCCAATAGAAAACTCAGTGAATTTGAACGCATTATCATTGGAGCAAGAATTAGTTTTTCTGGCGATGCCACTGCTCAAGCTGGTGATTTAGAAAGTGATGAAATTGAAATTGAATTGCCCTATCCTAATACTATTGAATTATTAATCAATAATATCAAATAAACCACAAAACAAAGGCCAACAACTCTATGTTGGCCACAGTATCCATTATTCCCAGGTTATAACAACAATAAACCAGAATTCCATTCAAATTTTCTGTCACAAAAGGTATAATCGCGTGTTTTTTAAATTCATTACAATTCTAAAATTATGATAGTTACAGCAAATATTGGTATTCAATTTGGAACCAAACCCCTATTCGAAAACATTTCCATGAAATTTGGCAATGGTAACCGCTATGGACTTATTGGCGCCAATGGTTGTGGCAAATCAACATTGATGAAAATAATAACAGGTGAATTAAAACCGACTAATGGCACAGTATCTTTTGATCAAAATGATAAAATTGGTGTCTTAGGTCAAGATCAATACGCTTTTGAAGAATACTCAGTATTAGATACTGTCATCATGGGCGACAAAGCTTTATGGAAAGTCAAAGAAGAAAGAGACCGCATTTATGCTTTACCAGAAATGTCTGATGAAGATGGGTTAAAAGTCGCTGACTTGGAAACTGAATTTGCTGAAATGGATGGCTATTCTGCTGAAGCCCGGGCTGGTGAATTACTCATGGGACTAGAAATTGAGGAAGACCTCCATTACGGTCTTATGTCAGAAGTTGCACCGGGCTGGAAATTAAGGGTTTTATTGGCACAGGTTTTATTTGCTGATCCTGATTTTTTACTGCTTGATGAGCCAACCAATAACTTGGATATCAATACTATCCGATGGCTAGAAAACACGCTGAATGCTAGAAAATCAACAATGATTATCATTTCACATGATAGACATTTTCTCAATTCAGTTTGTACTCACATGGCAGATTTGGATTATGGAGCATTGCGTTTATTCCCAGGAAACTATGATGAATATATGACTGCGGCCACTCAATCCCGTGAAAAGCTTTATTCAGAAAACGCTAAGAAAAAAGCACAAATTGCTGAATTAAAACAATTTGTTAGTCGTTTTTCGGCTAATGCTTCAAAAGCAAAGCAGGCAACATCAAGACAAAAACAACTCGATAAAATCGAATTGCATCATATTAAGCCATCATCGCGTGTCAATCCTTACATTATTTTTGAACAAGAGAAAAAATTATTCAGAAATGCTATCAGCATCAAGCAAATGAGCAAAGGGTTTGACGGTAAAAATTTATTTGATGAGTTAAGCTTTACTTTAGAAGTAGGCGAAAGATTGGCTGTGATCGGTGCCAATGGCATCGGTAAAACAACATTATTAAATTGCATGACTGAATCTATTGAACCAGACTCAGGAACGGTTAAATGGTCAGAAAATGCTAATATTGCTTATTTCAAGCAAGATAACATGGCTGAATTTAAAGAAAACATAACCGCCTTTGATTGGATGATGCAATATAAACACAAAGATGATGATGAGCAAGCTGTTCGCAGCGTAATGGGAAGACTGCTGTTTTCAAAAGAAGATTCAAAAAAGAAACTTAAAGTCTTATCAGGTGGTGAAAAAGGTCGAATGATGTTTGGGAAGATCATGTTACAAAAGCCCAACATTTTGTTTATGGATGAGCCAACCAATCATTTAGATATGGAGTCTATTGAGTCTTTGAATTTGGCTTTAGAAAACTATGAAGGAACTTTGGTATTTGTTTCACATGACAGACAATTTGTCTCATCGATTGCCACTAGAATTATAGAAATTCAATCTGATAATATTATCGATCACAGAGGAACCTATAGAGAACACCTTATTAAACAAGGTTTAATTTCTCAATAATCAACTAAACACCTGTAATCTCTCTGATTCATTTTAAAAAAATTTGAGAGATTACATTTCATAGTCATTTGGTTTTGTAATTTTTTGGAAACCTGAAATACATAAATTCAACCAACCAAGTATCAACAAGCTCCCTCCAATTGGTGTCATCAGAGACAAAGAAGTTTTTCCAAAAATAACCAATATATACAAGCCGCCGCAAAATAATAATATACCAAATATAAAACTATAGACAGCAGATTTAATCCAAAAATTTAATTGTTTCAATGTACTTAACCACAGTACTAAAACAGCATGAAGTAATTGATAAATGACTGCATTATTAAACAGTAATCCATTCACTGAATTGCGATCGATTTGAAAAATATGGCCTCCTATTGCCGCCAGTCCAACTGCAGATAAACCATAAATTGAGGCAATAATAAAAGCAAATTTTTGAGAACTTGTCATTTAATTTACTGACTCTGATTGATCTATTTTTTTCATTTCAATGATATCGGTTAATTTTTTATTTAACGCATCAAATTTATAATTAGCAATAGTATAGGTCCAATTTATCAATTGTTTATCTGAGGAACTGGCTGAATCCGGATTTTCTATGTCTATATTCAATAAATATTCTTGATCCATTTGAGTAATATTTAAGTGATATTTCATGCCTGAAAATAATTGATAAGTTATTGATAAAATTGGATTTACCATGAATTCTTTACGTGGATTAGCGGTTTCAATACTCAATTTTTGTAAACCATTTGCCAATTCATTTAAATCCACACTGGATTTTATTTGCATATCATCAGGTAAATCAACCAGAACAAAACTTGGATCTTGGGGTGTAATTTTATCAATTAAAAATTCTTGTTCGTTAGATCTAAAGCTTACCGATTTTATTTGTGAAATATCTCTATCAATAATAGTTGAGACTATCCAATCACTGGGATTAAGTATCAGATTAATTGTTCCTTCTGACAACCACGTTTGAGCGTTGTTAATTTTCCTGACAAAATACCCTTGTGATCTTTGCGCTTTTTTTCCAATAATAATATCTGCAAATAGTTCTGAATTGTTTTTTAATCTAATCTGTGTACCTGCATTTTCTCCACTTTGATCTAATGATAATTGTGAATAATTCTCAACTTTTGCTGTTTTCGTTGATTTAAGTTTAAACTCTCTTAAATTCAACAACAATGTTGCAATTAAATTGGCATCAGCCAAATAATTATTGACCTCAATTATACGCCACACTCCTTTAATTTTTGTGAGAGTCACAGTCTTTTCATTTTTGCTGATTGTTATGTGATCTACATCGTTAATCTGATTTTTTAATTCTGGGATTAAGTAACTGTCACCACTATTTGTATTAAAATCATCTTTACTTTTTAACACAAAGTAGCTGATTATTAACAAACTAACCAAAAAAGATACGAGTATTTTAATGCTATTTTTCATATTGCCCTCCTCGCTTTTTGGGTTTAAACCACAAAATAAACACACCTAAAAGACTTATCAACAGTGGAATCAAACCAATATTAATCATTTTTAAATGACTGCCCAGATCTTGAATATCTTTGTCTAGTGAACGTCTGACTTCTCTGAGTTTTTTACGTACTTCCAATTTTTCACTTTGAAACTTCCTCAATTCAGCTTCTTGTTCTTGACTCATTATAAGTCTGTCTTGTTGGCCTTTTTCTCTTTGGATCTTGTTGAGTTTCTCTTCAGTTTCAACCAATCTCTGTTTTAAAACATTTTCTTGTTCTCTAAATTTTTTATCTGATGCCTTTTGAATTTCAATTACTTTTGTAAAAGGTCTGGCTGAATTTTTTCTGCCACGAATATTTATAAGATCAGGGCTACCAGCCATATTATCCATTAAATTTGTAATCAAATTTCCATTGTCTGCAAAAGCAGAAAAAACGGATCTACCAAAAAAGTTTTGACTTCTGACCCACATAGGATCAAATAGAATATCTACATCAGAAAATACAATAACCCTGGGATTATCATTTAATTTTATCATTGTATTCATGTCACTTCCTTCTATCCCTTCAGGAAACGCCGTCGTTATTTCTCCTGTTAATCTTCCAGCTAAAATATAATTTTTATTGTCTGCTTTATAATCATTAAATAATAAAGCTGGATCAGTTAAAAATTTTAAAGCATTGACATTAACTGTACTCGCCATCAAAGAAGAACTTAATATAGGTTGTATATTTTCTGAAACAAAAAACCCTGCTGTTGCCATATTGATAGTATCTAAATCTCTTGCAATGATATCATCTTCATTAAATGCCTTATCTTTAATCGCTAAATATGCCAGGTGCCTTGTTGGTCGTGCACCTTGCCTTGTTTGGATGTTTAAGGCATAAGTATCGTCTAATATGACTTTGTTTGGATCATAACTAATTTTCCATGCTTGAAATAACTTTTGTAAATCAGAGTTTTTATCTGCTTGAAAAGCAGCCATAGGATTTTGTGGATCAGGCGGAATAACCTCAGCCTGTGCTAATGGATCAACAAAAACCAATAATTTCCCACCTTTGAGCACATATTGATCAATGGCAAACAATGTTTCATTAGATAAATCTTTCGGGTGTACGAGCATTAACAAATCAGTTGAATCATTTATACTTGTCACACTTGAATCAATGTGATTAACATCATAGTCTTTTTCAAGTTGGGTAACAAAGACCTGAGCAGGAATAGACTCACCCGTTGTTTGGTCAAATTTTGCTGCAACTTGAATAGAACTCATTATGGTAATGCTTTTCTTTTCTGGATTATTTAAACTGTTAATTAATTGAGCAATATCATACTCTAAAAATGATTCCCGATCCGGTTGCAAAAACGGTATGATTTCAACTGTGTCTAATGTGTTTTCTCCAACCAATCCAAAAAAGATATTTTCTCCACCTTCACCTGCAGGAAGCGCTTGCAGACCGTATTGAGAAGCTTCATCTTCTTCTGGTGAAAATATTTTTGGATCAATCAATGAAATCTCTAAACGGGAATCAGAGTATCTTTGCATTTCGTTTAACAAATCAACTACTGTATTTTTGTAAGTTCTTAGTTGAGGGATGTTACTTGTGGCTTCATCTGAATAGTATAATTTCAGATGAACACTTTCATCAATATTTTTTAGTATATTGATGGTGCCTTGATTGAGTGTAAATAAATTATTTTCAGTCAGATCGATTCTGGTACGCGAAAATAATCCGGACTGGCTAATGATAACTGAACTTAATAAAAAGATACCTACAAGAATCAGTAATTTTATTGTGTTTGACTTCATAATACTCTCCTCAATCCGCCTTTTTAATGTCTAAAAGAATGGAAGTAGCAAACAGCCACACAACAATAACCATGGTAAAATAGGCTATGTCACCCAAATCTAATACACCTTTATTGATACTGGCATAATGTCCTAAAAAACTGGTTGAAGCAATTGAGTCCACAAGAAATTGCGGTAACCATGAAGAAAAGAAATCTAAGACCATGGGTAATCCTGCCAATAAAAATAAAAAACAAATAACGGCTGTGATGATAAATGAAATAACTTGATTTTTACTGGCAACAGAGACACAAGACCCAATAGCTAAAAATGCACCTGCTAACAATAAGCTGCCGATATAACTGGCAATTATTAATCCATTATCAGGATTGCCTAAGTAATTGATTGATATCCAGATAGGAAAAGTGAGAAATAAAGATATGGCTATAAAAATCCATGATGAGAAAAATTTACCCAAAACTAAATCCCATTGTTTTACGGGTAATGTCATTAATAATTCAATGTTTCCACTGCGCCTTTCCTCCGACCACATGCGCATAGATACTGCCGGCACTAAAAAGAGATAAAGCCAAGGATGAAAAGTAAAAAACGGAGACAAATCTGCTTGGTTACGTTCATATAAGCCACCGAGATAAAAAGCAAATACTCCACTTAATATCAAAAATATAACAATAAAAACATAAGCAATGGGAGTTGAAAAGTAGCCTTGTAGCTCTCTTTTTATGATTGCATTCATAGGACTCATTGGCTTTTCTCCTTAAGGTTCTGTTTATCTAAAGTCACATTTCTAAATACTTCATCTAACCGACCAGCTTCCATGGATAAACGCGTGACATGAATTTTATGCACTTTAAGAAAATCACTAATCTCATCAAAGATGTATATACCTTGAGCTGGAAATACCGTTACTTTTTTTCTTTTGGCGTGGTATTCAACATCTCTTATAAAACTTTTAGATTTCATTTCATCTAACAATGAAAAACTGATATCTGCTTCAAAAGTAACAGCATTATGGTATTGAGACATATTTTCTAATTCTGCTGGACTATTATCAGCAACGATACTGCCATTGGCAATAATAATCGCTCGGTCACAAACAGCATGAACTTCCTCTAGAATATGTGTCGATATAATAATGGTTTTATCTTTTGCCATAGATGTAATTAATTCTCTTACATCATGCTTTTGATTGGGATCCAAGCCATCAGTTGGCTCATCTAATACCAAGACTTCTGGATCATGTATTAAAGCTTGAGCCAGACCTACTCTGCGTTTAAACCCTTTTGATAGCGTTTCAATTCTTTGATAATAGACTTTATCAAGATTAATTCGGTCTACAATTTCATCTACTTTGGTTGTAATTAATGATTTATTTATGCCTCTCATTTGAGCGATAAATTTAATAAAGTCACAAACCCGCATTTCATCATAGCTGGGTGCACCTTCCGGTAAATAACCAATTTTATTTTTTACAGCCAAAGGATTATCAAATAAATCAATATCACAAACCTTAATATTTCCTGATGTTGGCTCTAGAAAGCCGGTTATCATTTTCATTGTGGTTGATTTTCCTGCTCCGTTTGGCCCCAAAAAACCTAAGACTTCGCCTTTGTTGGCGACAAAAGATAAATCATCAACTGCTACAAATTGATTAAATCTTTTTGTTAAATTTTTGCATTCAATCATACATTCCCTCAATTAAATTTAGATTTTTATGTTAGAATTAGCGGTCGTTATTTTTACCAAAAACCAATTAAAAATCAAGTGTAAATTTAACAAGTTTCTAATAACAGTATTTAGCAAATGCTTTTAGAAAAATAAATACTAATAAAGTTCAAAAGTTTATGATTACACAACTTAATAGCCTTCCAGAAGGATTACTCGAATTAACAGCAGATCAACTCTATACAAAAGTAGATAACCATACTTTAATTCATTTAAAAGGAAAAATCAAAAGGCCAGTTTTTATCTCTATTTTACAGCATGGAGATGAATATACTGGATGGGATGCATTGAAAGATTATTTGAATAACCACCAACATGTTTTACCCCGTTCTCTTAGTATTTTATTCGGCAACATTGAAGCGGCCAGATACAATGTTAGGCAACTTGATAATCAGACTGATTTCAATCGAGCATGGCCATGTCATCAAAATCAAGATGATCCCATAGCAAAAACCATGCAAGAAGTTACTGATATCATGAAACTAAAAGAACCTTTTGCCAGTGTAGACATACACAATAATTCAGGAAGAAATCCGCATTATTCAGGCATAAACTGTTTAGATCCTCAGTTTATTAACCTGGCCTCATTGTTTTCTGACACCATGATATATTTTACCAGTCCAGCAGGAATACAATCGGGTGCTTTTGCAAAATTCTGTCCTTCGGTTACAGTTGAATGCGGTTTATCAGGAGCTTCTGATGGAACTGAACAAACACATACTTTTTTAGAGTTATTGTTGAGCCAGTTCGATTTAATGCAAGTTCCTGGTATTTTAGAACACCAAAAAGTGTATAAAATTATCGCCACGGTTAAAGTAAAACCTGAAATAGACATAAGCTTTGAACAAAAAAGCCATGGATTGATGCTGGTTAAAGATTTGGATGTTCTTAATTTTAGAAAAGTAGTAGCAGGTGAATCTTTTGGTAAAATCAGTCAAGATTTAGACAATGCTCAAACCATGCCTTTTATAGTAACTGACCAAAACAACAAGGATGTTACTCAGCAATATTTTGCAATTAAAGACAAAACTATTGTCTGTGCATCGGGATTTGTTCCTTCAATGATCACCCAAAATATTAAAGCCATAAGACAGGATTGCTTATGTTACATCATGGAAAAAATTGATGTCCCAACAATATAATACAAATTTAAATATTAATAAAAATACAAAATTAGGTAAAATACCATGAAAACAAATCAAATAAAAGCCATCATTACTGGCGGTGTTTCAGGGCTTGGATTAGCCTGTGCTAGAAAAATAATCGCTGATGGAGGGCATGTTTCATTGTTTGATATCAATGAAGAAGCCGGTCAAGCTGTACTCAGCGAACTGGGCTCAAGAGCCAGTTTTATTAAAACCGATGTGAGTAATGAAAAAAGTGTTGAAAAAGCCGTCAATCATGCCAATAAAAATATGAATGGGCTTAATGTAGCCATAAATTGTGCTGGAGTTTTATCTGCAGGAAGAGTTTTAGGCAGAGAAGCACCTATGGCCTCAGATTATTTTAATAAAGCCATACAAATTAATTTGATTGGAAGTTTTAATATTTCAAAGTATGCTGCTAATGTCATGCAAAATAATGAAGCAGACAATGATGGTCAACGCGGAGTGATTATAAATACTGCCTCTATTGCCGCCTATGAAGGCCAAATTGGACAAGCTGCTTATTCAGCATCAAAAGCTGCTATTGTTGGTATGACATTACCAATGGCGCGTGAATTCACCCGAATAGGCGTTAGAGTCATGACGATTGCACCAGGTGTATTTATGACGCCAATGGTTTCAGGAATGCCAGAAGAGGTAAAAGCTTCTTTGGGTGCTGCAGTTCCTTTCCCTTCTCGATTAGGAAATCCTGCAGAATTTGCTGATACTATGGCCCATATTGTCGAAAATACTTATTTGAATGGATCTGTGATTCGTCTAGATGGTGCAATTCGCTTACAAGCTAAATAAAATATTCTTGCATAAAAAAAGGCATATAATTTATGCCTTTTTTATTAAAATTTTCAAGAAGTGGTAAAACTCTCACCACATCCACATTCTCCAGTTGCATTGGGATTCTTATAAACAAAAACATGATTGACTCCTTGTTGTTGAAAATCAATTACAGTGCCTTTGATAATTTCTAAAGTATCTTTATCAGCAATCAGTTTAATGCCTTTGTCCTCGCAAACAACATCTTGCTCTTTTAATTCATGCGGCATTTCTACTTCATAACCCCAACCAGAACAACCCGTTTTTTTTATATTAATTTTAAAACCAATAGCAGAAGGATCTTTGACGATAAATTTTTTAATTCTATCTGCTGCGTTTTGTGTGACATGTAATGACATTTAATATACCAATAAATTGAAGTGAATAATATTACACTATAATGTATGGATTAATGAAAAAAAATCAACATTCTCTTTCATATATCATGATAAACAATATGATTTGAGTCCAATAATATGAGGGGGGAAAAATGCGACCATCCATGGTCGCATAGGGGACAACGTATGCAAAACAGCCCAGAGAGGAAAAGCTGTAATGCCAGTTTAAATAATTAAGCGGCTTTTTTAGTTGTTGATTTAATTTCTTTAACTAAGTTATCAACTTTTTTACTTAATGAGTTGATGTCCTTTACTGAAGGAACATCTAATTTTTTAAGAACACTTTCGATACGAGTTTCAAATAAATTTTCTACTTTATCAAATTGTTTTGTCGCTACTTTACGGATATTATCAAATCTTTTTTCAGCTTTATCAGAAACTTGTTTAGCAGTTTTGATAGAAACTTTTTCTAATGACTTTCCTTCTTTGATTAATGAATCGTAAGCTTTTACAGTTTCTTTTTGAGCTAATGAAGCAACTCCAAGTCCAGCTAACCAAATATTGTTTATTGAGTTTTTAATGTCTAATTTGTTATTTTTCATGTTTTTCACCTTTGTTGATATGTGTGTGTTTGTTTGTTGTATTGCATATTAAGGATTGTTTCTAGAGCAAACACACTAAAACTAGAATTATTTTAAAATTAATTAAAATTAGTTAAAATTAATAATAAATTAAGGAAATTTAATGAAATAAGCAAGATGTGCTTTTTGAAAATTTTATTTTTCTGTGACTATTATCAAGCATGTCAATAATTAACAATTGCCCGGCTAAAACTGATCCGATCTCAGATATTATTTTGATGGCTTCGCTGGCTTGTATGACACCTGCTAAACCAGGGACAACCCCTAACACACCGGTTTCAGTGCAATTAGTGGGTTCATGGTCTTGAAGCATTGGAAATAAACACCTTAAACACGGTACCTGTTTTTTCCTAAAATCAAAAACACTGGCATGTAATTCATATTGAAAGACTGAGGCATAGATTAATGGTTTAGATAATTTAAGGCATTCATCATTAACTAAGTACCTGGTTGATAAGTTATCACTACCGTCTATTACCACATCAACTGAATTTATAATTTGATTTATATTTTCAGTATTGATATTTTGTGGGATAGCATTGACTGTAATATTTGGGTTAATTCTTAACATTTGTTTTTTTGCAGAATTTACTTTATGCTGACCGATGGATTCTGTTTGATGAATAATCTGTCTTTGTAAATTACTTAATTCTACAGTATCTGCATCAACAACTGTGATTTTCCCTACTCCAGCTGCCGCTAAATAAAGAGCTGCTGGCGATCCCAAACCACCAACGCCAATAATTAAAACATGCGCCTCTGATAGTTTTTGTTGTGCTTTTTTACCAAATCCAAGTAATTGATGGTGTCTAGCATATCTCAATTCATCATCACAAACATCTTCTAACTCAATTGGTAAATTAGATTGAAGCCATGATTCAAATCCACCACTTATTAAAGTCAATTGATTGAATCCCATTTTTTTCAACTCATTGATTGCTAACTTAGATCGCAGGCTAGTTTGACAAATCACATAATAATGATTTTTTTTAGACAGTTCATGTGTGGCTTTAGAATTCAAATCATCAAGATTAAGACATTGGGCATTTTTTGGAATACCTTTTGTCCATTCAGGTGCTGATCTAACATCTAAAATTATGTGATTTTTCTTTTGTGAAAGTGTATGTGCCTGATTCGCCGTAACTTTCATGTTAAGTGTGGATAAAGTAAATCTACAAATCTTTGAACATTTACTTCATCACAAGGTTTTAAATCAACAGGAGTTTCGTTTAATACGATAAAACAATTGGCTTGAGTTACAGAAGTCAATCTGCCAGAACTTTGATTACCAGTAATACTGACTTCAAATCCTATGGTTGGATCGTAACTTAATCTTGCCCTAACAAACTCTCTTCTATAGTGATGCTTAGAGTAGCTACTGGTCATTTTTGCTCTAACAAAACCTGTTGCTTTAATAGTTTCGCCCTCTAAAACTCTTATAGTAGGTATGACAAACTGAATGAAATTTGTAAAGCTAGAAACAGGGTTTCCAGGTAAGCCAAAAAACATGGCTTTATTATAGGAACCAAATAAAAGTGGAAAACCAGGTTTGATATTTGCTTTATGAAAATCTATATTTCCATGTTCCTGCATAACTTTCAAAACATAATCTTTATCGCCAGCTGATACACCACCATTGCTAATTATTATTGTGTTTTCTTGTGCATACTTATCAAATTCTTTTTTAATTTGTGCTTCATTGTCTTTTAAAGATCCAATATGAATAACTTCACAATTTTGCGATTGCAACAAGCCTTTAAGAGTGTGTCTTACCGTATCGAATACTTGACCTTCTTCTAGAGTTTCTCCAACTTGAACAATCTCGTCACCACCTGTAAACAATACAATTTTTGTTTTAGGAAATACAGCGATTTTTTTACACCCAACAGATGAGATTAAACCAATATCTTGGGGTTTTAAACGTGTGTGTTTTTTTAATATAATACTGTCAATCTTTATATCAGAACCGGTTTTTCTTATGTGTTTGCCTTTTTCGCCAATGTCCCTTAAGTAGACTTTATCGTCTTTTACTTGTGAGTTTTCATTTATAACAATGGTATTTGCACCTTCAGGAATCATTGCTCCAGTCATGGTAGGAATAGCACTGTTTTCTTGCAGAATTTTTCTGACTTTAGAACCTGCAAATTGCGGTTTTTGTAATGCTAACCACCCTTGCTCATTTTCAGATAAATCTGAATACCGGATCGCATAGCCATCCATAGCAGAGTTATCAAAAGCCGGAACATTGATTTTGGCAGTCACATCTTTAGCCAAAACTCTTTTGAGACAATCATTGATATCTACAACTTGTGGTTCTGGGTTAAAGAGCTTTGACGCTTTTTCAGAAATTATTTTTTGCGCTTGAGTGAAAGAAATTTTCGTTAAATAGGTATCTACCATTTTCTTTTTCTTGGTGTTGTATCAATAGAATTATGTCTTCTATTCTTTTTGCTTGAACGGTTTTTAACTTTTCTAACTTTGTAAGGATTTTTACTGCTCTTAAATTGCAAAATAATTGGTGCGCCGCGTAAGTTAAATGCTGTTCTAAATTGATTTTCTAAATACTTTTTATAAGCTGGCAACAAAGCATCAGTTCTTGTCCCATGCACTACAATTCTTTGCGGATTTCTGCCGCCAGAATGTGCATATTTTAGTTTAGTTAAGCGACCTTGAATTAACGCAGGTTGATGGGCTTTATAGGCTTCTTTTAATACATCTGTTAATTGATTGGTATCAATTTCTTTTGTAGCTGATTCATAAACCAAGTCAACTCTTTCCATTAAATCACTTAAACCGGATCCATGTAATGCTGAGGTATAAACTAATGGAACCCAAGAAAAGGCTGACATTTTACGTGAAAACTCGGTCTTAACAGTCACTTTATGTTCATCGGTCAAGTGATCCCATTTATTCATTGCAATGACTACAGCTCTGGCATTATTTGTAATCAAACCCAATAAATGCAAATCTTGATCGGTCATACCTTCTTGAGCATCTATTAATAAAACACAGACTTGAGAACTGTCAATGGCTTGAAGTGTTTTAACAACACTAAACTTTTCAACTGTATCTTGAACTTTTGCACGTCTTCTTACTCCAGCCGTATCAACCAAAGTATAGTCTTTGCCATCCCATTCTAACGGCAGGCAAATTGAATCTCGTGTTGTGCCAGGCATATCATATGCCAAAACCCTATCTTCACCCAACAATCGGTTAACCAGTGTCGACTTACCAACATTAGGGCGTCCAATAATTGCTAAATTTGGTCCTTTGGAGTCTAACAAAGATTTTTGATTGTCATCTTCAATGATTAAGTTTTCGCATAAGACCTCTAATTCTTCACGTAAATAACCGATATTACGTTTATGCGCCGCTGCAATAGCTATTATTTTTTCAATGCCCATTTGATAAAAATCGAGCATGGCAAGGTCTTCATCATTACCATCGATTTTATTGACCAATAGGATTATGGGTTTATTGCTTGCTCTTAAGCTTTTAAGGATTTTTCTGTCATCATCCATGTGACCAGATTTGGCATCAACCATAAATAAAATCAAATGTGATTCTTCTATCGCTGCTGTTACTTGGGAATTCATTAGGTCAGATAAATTGCCTTCATCACCAAGCAACCCACCTGTATCAATTACAATTGCATTTTTTTCTTCTAACTCTAGATAACCATATTGTCTGTCTCTGGTTAAGCCAGGAAAATCAGCAACTAAAGCATCTCTTGAATATGTTAATGTGTTAAATAATGTAGATTTTCCTACATTAGGTCTCCCTACTATTGCAATGACTGGTACCATTTCTGATTTTCACTTTTATCTGGAATATTCGAATGCTGTCAAGGTTCCATCTTTATTATACGCTATCATTAGTGAACCATCATTCACTACATTAGAATAAAATTCAGATTTACCAAGCCTTGTTCTGGCTAAAAACTCTCCATTTTCACCATCTAGAACATGGATATACCCATCTATATCTCCTACAATAACATCACCCAGATAAAAAATAGGTCTTGTTGTTTTTCTATATTTGAGTTCAGATGTACTCCATTCCTCAGTTCCACTGGTTCTATTCAATGCATAAACATTTGATTCTTGATCTAAAATATATAGGTTATTCCTTGAAGCAGTCACTCCATTAGCAGATCCCACATCTTTAGACCACATCACTCTTCCTGATTCAGTTGCAACTGAAATTGTTTTCCCTACTGCACTCGATAAATAGAGATCAGTAGCAATTAATGCCATATCTCCATCTATGTCAACTAGTCGATCCAATTCTGTTTTTCCATTTGCATCAATAACATTTTGTGACCAAATAACTTCTCCACTTTCTTGCTTAATAGCTGCCACTTTACCACTGTCAAATCCTATATAAACGCGCCCTGCTTTAACCACAGGTATTGAGTTACCCCGTCTGGTTAATTCAGACATATTGGTATCAAATAACCAATTTCTAGCACCAGTCTCAGCATTCAATGAATAGACTCTTCCATCTTGTGCACGGACAATGACCATGTTGTTATCAACAATCGGAGGTGACAATATCTCTGAAGATAATCGAACATTCCACTTTTCTGCTCCCGTATTTTTGTCTAATGCGACAACAAAGCCCTCAGGAGTTCCTATAGCAAGTATATCAACACCCACACCAGGACCAGAACTAATTTCATAGCCAAGCTCAACATTCCAATCTGTGGATCCATTACTCGTGGATAACCTCATAACTTCTCCCCATTGACCAGCAACATAGACTTTATCATCGTCGATTGAGGGAATTAATTGATATCCGTATGCTTTCTTTCCATCATTGAGTTCTTTAGACCAAAGTACTTTGAATGTACCTGTTTGAGTGATTTCCTCTAGATCTACAGGTTCAAAGTCTTCACCTTTCTTATTCTTAGAACAAGAAGTTATAAACAGTATAGAAATAATAAATAGTATTAATATTCTTTGCATGGTCCAATTCTCTTTAAATGATCTCAAATGTATTCAGGAAGTTAAATATTCTCAATTTTCATTTCAATATTCTTTTTGCTTGAATATCCATCACCATTTGCAATTGATGCTTCAAAAGCAGTTTGGGCTTTTTCATACTCACCTTTTGCAACCAATGCATCGCCTTCTATTTCTTTGGCAATTGATTGGAATGATTCAGTTGTAACACTGTTTACTAATGCTAAGGCTTCATCATGTTTAGACAAAGCATTTTGAACTCTGGCTAATCTTAACTTAACAAACTCAGTTAATAATTTATCTGGTTTAGCAGTGATAACACTATTTAGTTCAGCAGCAGCTTTTTCTAGCTCATTTTTGGCAACATATTCTTTGGCTAACAACAAACGTGCTTCAATGGTGTAAAAGTTAGTGCCATTTTGCTTTTCTAAGTCAGCAATTAATGTCTTAGCTTCATCAAATTCTGAGAGTTCCATGACATTGGTAAATTGTTTATATTGATTTGCTACTTCATATCGTTTTTCTTGCTGGCTTGATTTATAAAAATTCAAACCAAAAACGCCACCCAGTCCCAGCCCTATTCCTAAAGCTATGGTAAGCCAGTTATTCTTTATCCAATCTTTTACAATTTGTTCTTGTTCAAAATCATCGTATTCTTCAAATGCCATGAATGTATCCTGTCTGTTGTTTTATAGCGAAAGATTCTTTTACTTAAATTGATTAATCTTTCTAAAATTTATTGATGTGAATTTTACACAAAAAAGGTACGCCATATTAACTTAATTTCAATTATTTTTCATTGAAAAACAAAAAAGGCCGCAAAAAATGCAGCCTTTTTCTAGTATTTGGCTCCCCAAGACGGACTTGAACCGCCGACCCAGTGATTAACAGTCACTTGCTCTACCAACTGAGCTATTGGGGAATAATTAAGAGCGAGCATTTTAACCCATAATGTTCATCTGTCAACAACTTTAGAATATTATTTTAACTTTTTATCTAGCTTAGAAAGAAAGCCTCGTAAAATGTCGATCTCGTGCCTTTTAAGGCGAGTGCGATTATACATGAGTCTTATTTTTGTTTTCAATGATTCATGACCTTCTTTACGCAAATAAAGCGCTTTTTCCATCACATTAAAATAATGTTGGTAAAAGCTCTCCATTTTTTCAGCATTAACATAATCCTCATCAACTAATATTTCAACCGCAGGCTCCTCACTTATTGCTGCCATACGACATTCATAAGCAAGTACTTGAACTGCTGATGCTAAATTTAAAGAAGAAAATGTTTCAACAGTTGGTAAGCGCACCAAATAATGACACCTTTCGACTTCCTCATTGGTCATTCCATACCTTTCCTTACCAAACACCAAGGAGACTTGGTGTTGTTTGGATTCATTAATTAACAATTTGGCGGCTTGTCTTGCATCAATTACAGGAATATCCATATGTCTTTTGCGTGCGGTGGTTCCAATCACCAGCTTTGAACTTTGAATAGCATCATCTATATTGTTGCATATATCAGCATTAAATAAAAGGTCATCTGCTCCCGATGCACGAGAGGTAGCTTGAGCACTGGGAAAGTCCTCTGGATTAACCAATGCTAAATCAGTTATGCCCATTGTTTTCATGGCACGGGCTGATGCACCAATATTTCCAGAATGGGTGGTTCCCAATAAAACAAATCTAATATTATTTACCATGACCGTTAAGTAGTATAAAAACATAGCATTTTACTTAAAACTGAAGAGATTAAATATATTATTAAGTAAATTAACGGTATCATACGCGATTATTCAATTTGTTTACTTAAGTTATGCGTCAGCCAGAAATTAATATTGCAGAAAAAGCCGCTTTTAAAGCAGGTGGAGTTCTATTAAGACTACAAAAACAAGTACATTCTTTACATGTGTTTAAGAAAAGAGAAAACGACTTTATCAGTATTGCTCAGCAAGACGCAAAACAAGCCATTATAGAGGTAATTAGTAAAGCCCATCCTGAACATGCAATTATTGGTGAAGATGGAAGCTTGATTGGAAATGTTGAATCTGATCATATTTGGATTGCAGATGCATTAGATGGCACGGTTAATTTTTTACATGGGATCCCACATTATTGTGTCTCTGTGGCTTTAGAAATAAAAGGTAAAATAGAACATGCTCTGATTCACGATCCTGTTAGAGATGAAACCTTTTATGCAAGCCGAGGTTATGGCGCTTATTTAAATGAAACACGTTTAAGGATTGATTTCAGGTCTTATTTAAATCAGGCTTTAATAGCTACCGGCTTTCCAGTTAGAAAACCTGAAGTCATTAATAAGTATATGCTTCAGTTTAAATCAATTTTCAAATCGGTTGGAGATGTCAGACGTTCTGGTTCATGTGCTTTAGATTTGGCCTACGTTGCGGCAGGTCGAGTAGATGGTTACTGGGAGATGGCATTAGAGAAGAAAGAAATGGCAGCGGGTGCTTTAATAATTTTAGAAGCCGGTGGGGAATGCAAAGATTTCAAACTGGACAAAGATTACTTAAATAGCGGTAATATTATTGCCGGTAACCTAAAGATAATTTCCGCCTTGCAAAATAAGATAAAAGCATCTGGTGCTTAATTTATTGAGTTAATTTTCTCAACTTGTTTTTTCTTGTGTGATTTTATCAAAGGTCTGATGTGCTAACTTACCGACTTTAATCGCATTTATTAGCCAAATGGCACTAAATAATACTCCAAAAATAGCCAAAACTCTTAAGCTATCAGTAAAAAATGCAACAGCATTTATAAATAACAACTGAGTAAAAACATCACCAGCTCTATAAATTACTGTGTCCAGAAAATTTTTGAATTTGTATTTTATATTTTTACTTAGTCCAGTAAACAACCAATCCGTTGGTGGTTTCATGATGCCATAAGCGCCACTGCGCTGAATAATAATGCCTCCCAGAACGATTTGAATGACTGGCATTAATCCAAACAATAAAAATGCAAAAATCATTATTGTGGGATAAATACCCAATATTTTATGAATCTGGAACTTCTGTAAAAAATAAGGTGTTAATATTAATTGAAAAAATAAAGTTAACACATTTGTTAACGTATTAATATTAGCAAAAATGCTGGTTCTCACATCACGATCTATAAAATACTCCCTTACAAATTGTCCTTGAAGATAATAAAAAATACCTCCAATTAAAACAGACATGACTGTCATTAATGCAATTTGCTGTAATAATTTTGAAGCAAGGATCAACTTCATTCCCTCGATGGGAGAGCCGCCAAGTGGAGCTTCTTGATTTTCAGAAGAAGTATTAGCGTATATTCTAACTTTATACACTGCAAATATACACATCATTAAAAATAAAAAAGAGACCAAAAGTAAATTTATGGTGCCAATCTTATGTACCAAAATTGCTGTAATAATGCCTCCAGTTATTCCACCTGTACTTCCGCCAGCTGCGATCACTCCAAATAATCTTTTGCCTTGTTTTTTACTATATACATCTGACATAAAGCTCCAAAAAACTGAAACTATAAATACGTTGTATACACTGACGAAAACAAAAAACACCCTTGCTAGAGCAACATTTTCTGTACCAATTAAATGAAATAGGCCCCACATAAATAGAATCAGCACCCCAAAAAAACCGTAAATTATAGGAATAAATTGTTTTCTTGAATATTTTGAAACTATTTTTCCATAAATAGGTTGAATCAACAACATCACTATAAATGTTGATAAAAACAACATATCATAATTTTCAGGTCCAGCAGTGACTCCCATAACTTCACGTATGGGTCGCAATATAAAATAACCTGTTAATAAGAAATAAAAATATAAAAATGACCAAATTAATGGTTGCCATTCATTGGATTTAACTTGCGATTTAAAATAGGCGATTATTTTATTCATTGGTATACTGATA
Organism: Marinicellaceae bacterium; assembly: GCA_045107085.1. Taxonomy (GTDB): domain Bacteria; phylum Pseudomonadota; class Gammaproteobacteria; order Xanthomonadales; family Marinicellaceae; genus NORP309. Next base: position 32,584 of record JBGCFT010000180.1, read on the forward strand.
TTTAACCCGAGATGTTATTTGACATAGTAGCACATAAGGGATGGTGAAGGCATTAGTCGCCACTGTTTCTAATGGCAATTGCTGGTTCATGTCTTCGCCCCAAACCAAAACTGAATCTCCTATTTGAATAGTCTGTATATGAGAAATATCTATTGCCAACATATCCATAGAGACCCTGCCTACTATATTGGCTTTTTGGTTGTTATAACTCACATAAGCCTTGGTAGATAATGTCCAAGGATAGCCATCGCCATAACCAATTCCTATAATGGCAATTTTCATATCTGATTGTGCAAAAAATGTCTGAGAATAACCTATAGATTCTCCTGATTGAACCTCTTTGATGGCTATAACATTTGATTTGACTGTCATCACAGGCTTTAACCCAAATTCATCTGCTTTTGTGTTTTCTACTGGCGAAACACCAAATAACGCTAACCCTACTCGACTCCATTCTTGTTTCAAGTGGTTTCCATTTAACAAGGCAGATGAATTTGATAAGGACATTTGATGGCCTTTTGCATATTTTAGAAAACTGCTTTTTTGCTTATTGGTAAATTGGCTCTCCATTAAATTAGCAGATGCCAAATGACTCATTAACACAATTTCCTGTGTGTTTTTGTTGCTCTCTAATTCTTTTAATGCCAATGAAAAATCATTGTGATTAAAACCCAATCTATTCATTCCAGTGTCAAGTTTCAACCAAATATTGATTTTTTGATCTGTAGAAGCAGCTCGTAATAAATCAAGTTGATATTGCTGGTGAATAACACTGTCAAATTTGTTATCAAAAACTGCTTGAAGTTCTTTTTTATCTAAATACCCTTCTAATAATAGAATGCGTACATTGGGTCGAATTGACCTAATAATCAAAGCCTCATCAATGGTTGCAACAGCAAAACAGTCTACATCATCTAAAGCCTTTACAATTCTTTTCAAACCATGGCCATAGGCATCGGCTTTGACAACTAAAATTAATTTATCAGGAGCTAGATTTGATAACACATTAAAATTGTGTCTTAAATTATTGTAATTTATAATGGCTTTGGTTCCGCGACTCATTGACTTTTATTAATGATGACTCGGGTTAGTATCTATGCCAATATCATCAAGAAAATTTTCAAAACGTGTAAATTCACCAATAAATGTTAAAGGCACCATACCAGTAGAGCCATGTCTGTGTTTGCCTAAAATTATTTCAGCTTTGCCTTTGTGCATAGAATCTTCATTATATACCTCATCTCTATAAATAAAAACAATCAAATCCGCATCTTGTTCTATGGCTCCTGATTCACGTAAATCAGACATAACTGGACGTTTATTAGGCCTTTGTTCAAGTGAACGATTTAATTGAGATAAGGCGATAACGGGAATATCTAATTCTTTTGCTAACCCTTTAAGAGATCTTGAAATTTCTGAAATTTCATTCACGCGGTTTTCTGAACCTTTAATTTGCATTAGTTGTAAATAATCTATCACTATGAGGTCTAATCCATGTTGTCGCTGTAACCTTCGGCACCTGGCTCGCATTTCCATAGGAGATAAGGCTGGAGTATCGTCAATAAATATTTTTGAATTGGCCATTAATTGTTGATTTTGACCTATTCTTGGCCATTCATGATCTTGCAAGTTACCCGTTTTTAATTTTCCAGAGTTAATTCTAGACAAAGAAGACATCATGCGCATAACCAATTGGACTGCTGACATTTCCATACTAAAAATAGCGACACTTGATCCATGTTGAATGGCTGCTTTTTCAACAATATTCATGGCAAAAGATGTTTTACCCATGGCTGGACGTCCTGCAACAATAATCAAGTCGGATTTTTGCAAACCATTGGTTTTCTTATCAAAATCAGTAAAACCAGTAGGAATGCCAGTCATGCTTCCATCAGACTCGCTCATTTCTTCAATGGTCTCTACTGCTTGGCGCAAAAGTCCTTTAATGTCTTGAAAACCACTTTTAGATTTTAGGGTTTGTTCACGAATGCCAAACACTTCTTTTTCTGCTTCTTCTAATAAATCATCACTGCTCTTACCCTCTGGATTGAAGGCATTTTCAGTTAAGGTGTTACCAGTTTGAATGAGTTGTCTCAGAACAGATTTTTCTCTGACTATTTCTGCATAAGCCTTTATGTTCGCAGCACCAGGAATGTTACTTGCTATTTCTATTAAATAGTCCTCACCACCAGCATCTTCAATTAATTGATGGGTATCCAACCATTCTCCGACAGTAATGACATCGCAAGGTTTGGTCTCATCACTTAATGCTTTGATGGCTTTAAAAATAAGTGCATGATCATTACGATAAAAATCATCTTCGCTGAGTAAATCCGCGACTTTATCCCAAGCATCTTTGACCAACAACAATCCACCCAAAACAGAGCGTTCAGCATCATCAGACTGAGGTGGAACCTTGAGATTATTTACTTTGTTTGTTTTTGCCTTAGTGGCTTTATTTCTAGAAAAATCGTTCATATCACCATTGTAACTTAATTATTTAAATGTATTGTGCCATTTTTTATTTTTGTAAAAAAAAACCCAGTTGAAAACTGGGCTTTTTAAATTGAGAGACTTAAATTATTTAAAATTTATGTTTCTTCACCAACTACTAATAATGTGAATTTAGCGTTAACATCGGCATGGAAAGATAATTCAATCTCTTCTTCGCCTGCTTCTCTAATAACGCCTTCAGACATAATCACTTCACTTTTATCAACTGGAAAACCATTTTGAGTGAGTTTTTCTGCAATCTCTCTTGGACCAATTGAACCATACAATTTGCCTTCAGGACTGGCATTAGACGTGATGGTTATTTCTAACCCTTCGATTGATTCAGCACGGGCTTTTGCCGCTGCTAATGTATCTTTTTCTTTAGCAATTAATTCAGATTTGCGCTCTTCGAATAATTTGATATTGGCTTCTGTTGCCATTGAAGCTTTGGCTTGAGGGATCAAATAATTTCTTGCAAAACCTGGTTTTACTGAAACAACTTCACCTAACTCACCAAGGTTCTGTACAGTTTGTAATAATATTACTTGCATACTATTTCTCCTTAATAATGTTGGTCACAGTATGGTAACAATGCAATGTATCTTGCACGTTTAACAGCTGTTGTTAATTGTCTTTGATATTTAGCCTTAGTACCTGTAATGCGGCTAGGAATAATTTTTCCAGTTTCACCAACATTTTGTTTCAACGTATCTAAATCTTTGTAATCAATATGAGTAACGCCTTCTGCAGTAAACTTACAAAAACGTTTGCGGTTGTTTTGTCTTCTTCTTTGTTGCATTATTCTTCCTCTCCTGCTTCAGTAGTTTCTTCTTTTTTTGCAGTTTCTTCTACTTTAGTACTTTCTTCAGGTTTTTTTTCTGTTTTTTTATGATCTTTGTCATCTTTTTTGATAAGCATAGAATCTTCAGTCACAGCAGCTTTCAGTTTTATGACCATATGACGAAGAACAGCGTCATTAAATCTAAATGCTTCAAGAATTTCCTCTAAAGGTCCTGTATTACATTCAATATTCATCAAATAGTAATGGGCTTTGTGAAGTCTTTGAATAGGATAAGCCAGTTGACGACGGCCCCAATCTTCTGCACGGTGTACCGTACCATTATCACTTTCTACCATTGCACGGTATCTTTCAACCATGGCTGGTACTTGTTCGCTCTGATCTGGATGAATCAGAAAAACGATTTCATAATGTCTCATTTTTTTCTCCTTATGGATAATTAAAGCCACCTAATTTTGATCTCTTGTATAAAGGTCATTTAGTGCAGCAAGGATTCGATAGTTATAATCGAGCGGCGGATTGTAGCAGAATCACACTCAGACGCAACTTTTTTGTCTTTTTTGTTGGTATTCAAGAGGCTAATATTAATTTTTTTATATTTTCTTAGTCTTAGTGGTTTAATTTTAGGGCTATATATATAATTCAGTGGTTTTAATTTTAAGAGAAAGAAAATGAAATACACACTGACATTGATTTTATTATTACTATCTGTAGTTTGTTTGAGCGAAGACAAGGAATATTCCATAGACCGACAAACCTGGGATAAAGCTTTAGAAAAAAACACATCAGTAACCATAGAAAATCTATATGGTAATGTCTTGATTAAAAAATCATATGATAATCTATTAGAAATCAATGCCGTTAATCAAAATATTAAAACCAAAGCCAATAAAGCTAAATTTATTATTGAAGAAAACAAAAAACATGTATCAATAAAAGTTGTTTTCGATAATGACACAGTTGAAAGCAAAGAAAGATCTGATCTGTCAATTGCCATGCCTAAAGACATGGATTTGACTTTGATTATGGATGCTAACAAGCTTAATGTAAAAAAATTAATGAGCCCTCTAACTGTGAAAGCTGAGTCTACAGATATTTATATGACAACAAAATCTAAATTCAATATACTCTCAAAGTATGGTGAAGTATTTGTCAAAATATTAGAAAACTCTGAGCCTCAGACATCCTCAATTCAGACCTTTAAAGGTGACATTACTCTTGAATACCTTGCAAAAAAACCTTTTATTGATGTAATTAGTGGCAAGATACCAGTAAGTAATTCTGCTGAATTTTTATTGACCAAAAGAAAAGTAAATAGAAGTGTTCACTTCAACGATCAACAATCAAAAACAAAAGTACAAATCAAATCAGATACAGGTAAAATCATATTGCTTGATAAAAATATTTAAAAATAAAAAACCTCTGTCAACAAACGAGGTTATAAGATTTTAAAAAATTGGTGTTTTGAGTGGTTAAAAGTAAATAATAAATATATAATCTTTTAAATTTTTTGTTAAATTTAATTGATAATTTTAATATAAACAAAGAGTGATTTTAAAATAGAGAGGAATTTATGTTCAAAAAAAATAATAAAATGTTAGTCATAGCTATGGCAGGTTTGATTAACATTTCCTATTCAAATGCCGAAACAACAGTAATTAGAGGAGCCGATACTTTTGGTGGCCCAGTTCAACCCGCTGTTGTTAATATAGATATGAAATCTATTCAAGATACGACCAAATGGAAAGTGGGTGACCCAATCCTTGAAAAACCATTAATAAACCGCAGAGCCAAAGACAATCCATTTCAAGATTCTGCAGAAAGAGGTTTTGGTGAAGATAGTCTTGCAAAACGTCAAGAATCGATTAATAATTTTGGAACGGTTGGAAGTGACGTTGGATTTAGCCAAGCCATTGTTAACCGTGAAGGAGAGGGATTTACTGGAGTTAGTCCACCTGATACCAATGGAGATGTTGGATTAGATTATTACATCCAATCCATTAATAACAATAATAGCTCCAGAATATTGATTCTAAACAAATCAGATGGCAGTACTGCCTCTCAGTTTGTGTTGGATTCATTAGCTGCAGGCAGCGGAACAGGTTGTGGTGCTGGCGATGGCGATCCAATAATATTCTTCGACCAATTTGCTGAAAATAATCAAGGCGAACCCAATGGTAGATGGGTATTAACAGAATTTACAAGTAGTTCAATGTGTTTATATGTATCACAAACCAGTGACCCAACAGCTGGGACTTGGTTTGTTTATGAGTTTCAATCTACAACTGGCACCAGACCTGATTATCCAAAATTTGGTAATTGGAGCAACGCCTATTTTGTGGGTGCAAATGAAGGACCTTTCCAATATGCTTTTGATAAAGAAAACATACTCAATGGAGCCACAGCAAGACCTCCTCAAGTATTTGGCGGACAAGGATTAGGATTACCAGGTTTTGGGTTTCAACATTTAATGCCTGCTGATGCAGATGGCGATACATTACCACCAGATGGGGCTCCAGGGATTTTTATGCGTCACCGCGATGGTGATTATCATGATAACGGTAACCTTCCAGACGTATTAGAGATTTTCGAATTTTCAGTGGACTGGGATGATTCCAATAACTCAACATTCACCGGCCCAATTAACATTGAAGTTTCTGAATTTGATACCAATCTAGGTGGGACAAACTTTGATGATTTATCTGTTCCTCAGCCTTCAGGGACAAATTTGTTCCCACTTAAACAACCATTAATGTGGAGATTGCAACACAGAACGATTGATGACAGACAATTAATTGTTGGTAATATGGTTACTGATGTTGATGGCAATGATTTACATGGCGTGAGATGGTTTCAGCTAGAAAGACCAGCTGCAACTGTATCAGAAGGTTGGTCATTAGCAGATGAAGGCACTTACGCATTGGGCGACACTGTCAACCGCTGGATGGCAAGTACGGCAATGGATGGTGATGGCAACATAGCCATTGGCTATAATGTCAGTGACAACAATACTTTTCCTGGAATGAGATATGCAGGTCGCTTGGTTTCTGACCCACCTGGAACGATGCCTCAAGGCGAGTATTCTATAATTGAAGGCAGTGCATCCAGCGGAAGCTTTAGATACGGAGACTATACTTCACTTAATGTTGATCCTGTAGATGAATGTACATTTTGGTATACAGCCCAATATAACAGTGCAGCCAATTGGAGTACTAGAATTGCATCATTTAAATTTGATCAATGTGGATGTCAATTAAAACTTGATACTGTAACAGTGACTGGGACATCGGTGATTGGGGACAATGCCATTCAAGTTGAATGGAATGATTCTGCAGTAAACGAAATAACAGAGTACAGAATTTTTAGATCAACCACCCAAGGTTCTGGATATGTTCAAATTGCAACGGTCAATGATACTATAGGTTTGGGACCAGCAGGCGATTACACTTATGATGACACCACAGTATCAGGTGGAACAGAATACTTTTATATTGTCAGAGCATCAGATGGCGGAAGTTGCCTCACACAATCCTCCAATGAATCTTCTACTATTGCAACAGGTGTCTGTACATTGGCTCCCAATTTTAGTGGAATCGCATCGGTTGAAAACAATGGAGAATTAGCTTGCTCTCTTAGTGTAGGTTGGTCAAGTGCGGCAACTAATTGCCCTAATGGCGCAGCCAGTATGGATTATTCGGTCTACAGATCTGAAATGCCTGGTTTTGAGCCTGATCCGAGTAATTTATTGACAACTTTAACGGATGAGTTAGAGTATGAAGACACAGATGAAAATTTGGTTTCGGGAACAAAGTATTATTATAAAGTCAGAGCTACTGACTTAGATAATGATATTCAAGAATCAAATACACAAGAAGCGAATAATGCTCCAACTGGCCCAATCACACCTCAAGTATTTAATGAAACACTTGAAAATTACCAAGACATTGATGATGCCATTA
>JBGCFT010000181.1:0-2782 GCA_045107085.1 Marinicellaceae bacterium
TATCAATGGTGGTTATCAAGGACAAAGACCTCTGTGTCTATCTTACTATATAACCGATCTTGGTATGCTTTGAATTTTTTTAACAATTGTTGTTTCTATTTTCACAGAAAAACTGAATGTTTATTATACATTATGCTAATAAACATTCAGTTTTGATAAAATAAAATGGATGAGGGTATTTATAAATTATAGCCCTTTTCATCATGAGAGCTGAGATCTAGGCCTTCGACTTCGTGCTCTTCTTCTACTCGTAGTCCTATGATTTTGTCGATGGTTTTTAGAATAATGTAACTCAATAAACCAGACCAAGCAATGGTAGTAATCACTGAAATAAATTGAGCGCCAACTTGAGCCAGCATGGTGGTATTCTCTTCAAATCCTGTGCCGCCAAGTGAGGCTGAAACAAATACACCTGTTAATAAGGCACCAATTATTCCACCAATGCCATGAACTCCAAAAACGTCTAAGGAATCATCGTAACCGAATTTTCTTTTTAATGAAGTGGCGCCCCAATAACATCCTATGCCTGATGCTATACCTATGGCTATGGCACCGGCTGGTCCGACAAAACCTGAAGCAGGTGTAATCGCCACTAAACCACCTACCGCACCAGAAGCGATTCCTAAAACACTGGGTTTACCGTGTTTAATCCATTCTAAAAACATCCATGTTAATGCGGCTGCGGCTGTTGATATTTGGGTCACTGCCATGGCCATGCCAGCTGTTCCATCGGCTGCTAAAGCGCTACCTGCATTAAATCCAAACCAACCCACCCACAATAAGGCTGCACCGATTAAAGTATAGGTAAGGTTGTGCGGTGCCATGGATATCTTTTGGTATCCTTTGCGTTTACCAACAACAACAGAAGCGACTAAACCAGCTACAGCAGCATTGATATGAACCACTGTTCCTCCTGCAAAATCCAGTGGTTCAGTTTCCATGCTACTCATCCAACCGCCGCCCCAAACCCAATGACATACTGGTAAATAGACTAAAGTACTCCACAGAGCCATAAACCAAAGCATGGCTGAGAATTTAATTCTTTCAGCAAATGCACCAACAATTAATGCTGGGGTAATAATAAAAAAGGTCATTTGAAAAGTCATAAAAACAGTTTCTGGAATACTTCCATACATTGTATCTGCTTTAATTTTAAGCAACATAAAGTTACTGAGTCCGCCGATCCAACTATTCAGTGATCCTCCATCAGAAAAAGCCATGCTATAACCATAGACAACCCACAGAATACTCATTAATCCTGTGACCGCAAAACATTGCATCATAACGGATAAGACATTTTTACTGCGGACCATGCCTGCATAAAATAAGGACAGACCTGGAATGGTCATCAATAGCACTAAAGCTGTTGAGGTAAGTATCCATGCCGTGTCTCCTGAAGACAATGTGCCTTCAGCCAATAAGGGAAACGGAAGAAAGATTAATAAGAATAATAATTTTGAATTGAGTGTTTTCATTTTACTGCCTTGATTGAAATTTGTTTTGGGACATTTGCAACAAAAATTTGGCTGCAAAATCCATTAATGTTAAATTATTTATAACTGATCTGATCGTTAAATAGCGGTAACTAATCATCATTTTAAGGCTTGATTGCCTAATTCACCGGTGCGAATCCGAATGGCTTTTTCAATGTGGGTGACAAAAATTTTGCCATCACCGACTTTACCTGTTGCCGCACTGCTAATAATCGATTCGATGGCTTGATCTAACAGCTCATCTTCTAATACCGTTTGCAGTTTAATTTTACCGACATAATTGACTTCGTACTCAGCGCCACGATAAAGCTCCGTGTGGCCTTTTTGCCGACCAATGCCTTTGACTTCTGTTAGGGTTAAACCTGTTACACCAATTTGGGTCAGTGCCTCTCTTACATCTTCTAATTTAAAAGGTTTAATAATTGCTGTTATCATTTTCATTTTTAAACGTCCTCTTTGCTTTGGTTTTCAGTGTTAAATTCATGTAATATATGTTTTGCAGCTTCTCGGCCTTGCGCAATTGCTGTCACAACTAAGTCAGCACCGCTCACCATATCTCCTCCAGCAAAGATATTTTTAGCGGTGGTTTTTAAACTATTATTTTCGGTTGATATCAATCCAGATGGCAGCGTATTAATGCCAGATTTTTCAAACCAATCAAGTGGATTGGCCTTATATCCGAAAGCTAAAATTACTGAGTCAGCCGGTATAATCACCTGTTTATCTTTGTACTTTAGTGGATCAAAATCGGTTCTTTCAAATAGTACAGACTGTAACTGATTGTTTTTAGATTGAATGTCAATCGGTTGGAGGTTAAAAATGAACCGAATGCCTTCTTCTTTTGCATTATTAACTTCAGTTTTTGATCCTGGCATATCGCTTTCGCCTTTGCGATAAACACATGTAACAGTTTTTGCTTTTTGACGTATGGCAGAGCGGACGCAATCCATAGCAGTATCTCCTCCGCCTAATACCACTACATTTTTATCACTCAAATCATGGTATTGAGTCTTTGGAATTTGATAGTGATGTTGGTGGTTGATGTTACCAATTAAATAATCAAGAGCCGCAAGTACACCGTTATTTTCTTTTCCAGGTAAATTGCCATCAACAGCTTTATAGGTTCCCATTCCCAGAAAAATTTTGTCGTATTCTGATTGTAATAATTCTATGCTTTTGTGTTTTCCAATTTCTGTGTTTAATTCAAATTGAACTCCAATGTCTTCTAGGTATTTTTTTCGCTTACTTAATATGTGTTTTTCTAGTTTAAATTCAGGTATGCCAAAGGT
>JBGCFT010000182.1:0-3862 GCA_045107085.1 Marinicellaceae bacterium
TAAATAACTTTACTTTGCCCTCCTCAGTATCACAAAACCATTTAACATGATCTCCTCTTTTAAGAATCTCTTGCTCTAACGGCTCTCCAACAGGAATTGAGTAACTGTATGATATATATATTAAAAACTTATATTTCATTCTGATATAAATATTAAACTATTATTGTAAATTATTTTTAGCTTAAATCATACGAAAACACTAAACTGATATTTTTAATTTATAACTATTAGTTTGCATCAGCAAACCCCATTATATTTACAACAATCAGCAAGAATTGCATCAAAGAAATCAGACATTTAGGTAACTAAATGTTAAAATACAACACTTAATAAACAGTTGAATAAAATGCACGCCAATACAAAAAATAAAATTTCTATCATCGCTTTGGTTTTATTATTTATAGCACCTGTTATTGTTGCCATAGTAATGAATTCTAATCTAATGAAATTTTCTCCTGATTCTTTTAAAAACAATGGGACATTTATTCAACCTCCAATCAAAATTACAAACGATCAAACTTTAAAATCTTTTGAGGAATATTGGACTGTTGTCTACCAACATTCTGGAAACTGTGCTGCTGAATGTCAGAAAATGTTAGATACCCTCTATCGTATTAGATTGACAAAAGGTCACAAAATGAAAAAAGTCAAATTATTGGTTTTATATCCACAAGGTTCTGATATTAAAATACCTGAACAATACACCTCTATTGAAACCCAATCATACCAAATTAATGACGACCTAGACAAAGTATTAACCTCTTTGTCTGAGCAATCACTGGGCAACAACAAAGGTTTATACTTATTAGCTCCAGAGGGCTTTTTAATGATGTATTATGCAAAAGATTTTGTACCAGAAGATGTCATTGATGACTTAGGCTTGCTACTGAGAGCTCGAAAAAACGAAGGTTAAAATGAGACAATCAACGCTGAATAATTCTATAAAATACCAAATATTAAGGTAAGATAAAGAAAAAAACAGCCAATTGAAGTAAAATCTAAATCCAATTAATTTTATTAAATCCAATTAAAAATATTTTGTAATTAATATGAAAAATTATTCAAGGCTTGCATGGTTCGCTACCATGCTTACATTATTTGTTGTTGTACTCGGTGCATATGTTCGTTTATCAGACGCAGGTCTGGGTTGTCCAGATTGGCCTGGGTGTTATGGTCATCTTGATTGGCCAAAAGAATCAATTGAAATTGATCAAGCCAATCAAAATTTTCCAGAACGAGCAGTTGAAACAGAAAAAGCTTGGAAAGAAATGGTTCACCGCTATTTTGCTGGAGCGCTTGGACTCATTGTATTAGGCTTATTTATTTGGGCCTTTATAAAAAGACGCGATATGTCTTATTCATTTCCACTTATTATTGGTTTTGTCATTATGTTTCAGGCTGCGCTTGGCATGTGGACAGTTACTTTACAATTGAAGCCTGTTATTGTGATGGGGCATTTAATGGGAGGAATGCTAACCTTATCCTTACTTTGTTGGCTTTCGTTATCAACATCAAATAATATTAAGCCTTACCGATATGGCGGTCATGTCAAAAAATGGATGGTTGTCATGGCACTTATATTAGTTGTTATTCAAATTATGTTAGGAGGATGGACCAGTTCAAACTATGCCGCACTCTCTTGTGTCGGGTTTCCTTTATGCAATGGTGAATTGTGGCCCAAAATGAATTTCTCTGAAGGATTTACCATGTGGCGCGGATTAGGTATTAATTATGAATTTGGAGTCTTAGATGCTCCAAGCCGTGTGGCTATTCAGATGGCGCACAGAATTGGATTCGTTGTATTAACTATTTATTTAATTTGGCTTTCTAGTCGCCTGATGAAAAATCGAGAGCTTATGCCCTTAGGCATCACTGTCTTGGTTTTATTAGCCATTCAAATTATATTGGGAATTTCAAATGTTACTCTCAATTTACCACTACCTGTAGCTGTTGCTCATAATGGTGTGGCAGCCTTGCTGCTATTATCACTGGTTGTACTGCTCTATAAAACAAGAAAATCTTTATGACTCAAAAGTCCTCAAAATTCAGTCAATATCTAGAGCTAACCAAACCTAAGGTTGTTTTACTGATCGTATTCACAGCATTGGTTGGCATGTTACTGTCTGTTAATGAGGGAATTCCTCCACTGATGACAATGATTTATGGTTTAATTGGTATTGGTTTTGCTGCTAGCTCGGCTGCTGCAATCAATCATTGGGCCGATCAAAAAATTGATGCCATTATGTTGCGTACACAACATCGACCTCTGCCTCAAGGTGAGTTATCTGATTGGAACGTCATTCTTTTTGCGTTTATTCTATGCGCTATTTCCATGTTTATTTTGATTTGGAAGATTAATATACTCACAGCAGTTCTCACATTTTTCTCTTTGATTGGTTATGCTTTTATTTATACTTTTTATCTTAAAAGAGTAACACCTCAAAATATTGTAATTGGTGGAGCAGCAGGAGCAGCACCACCAGTTTTAGGCTGGACAGCAATCACTGGTAACTTAACAGGTGATGCTTTGTTACTGTTTGCCATCATTTATACTTGGACTCCACCGCATTTTTGGGCTTTAGCTATTCACAGGGTTGAAGACTATGCCAAAGCAAAAATACCCATGCTTCCAGTAACACATGGCATACAACACACATTACTTCACATTAATTTATATACCATATTACTTATTATAGTCACGATACTTCCTTATTTAGTTGGCATGAGCGGCTGGGTTTATCTTATTGGAGCCGTTTTACTTGGTGGTCGTTTTTTACAACTAACACTTAAAATGCGCACTTCTAAAGATCCCATGTTGCCATGGAAAGTCTTTAAGTTTTCTATATGGTATTTAATGATTTTATTTGCATTGTTACTGATTGATCACTATTTGCCTGTGCATACACTCAACCAAAAGGTGTTTCATACACCACTGTTGTGATTGATGCCCACATACATTTAGATGACAGTCGCTTTGATGATGACAGAAGTGCACTCATAGAGAATGCAGTTGATTTAGGAATAACACATTTTATCACCCCTGCTGTATCTGTTTCTGGCTTTGTTAAATTAAAAGACTTGACCAAGCAATTTTCAAGTATTGTCCCAAGTTATGGACTCCATCCTTATTTTATTGGAAATCATAAAGAAGATGACATTAAATATTTGGATTTATGGTTAAGTACCAATAATTCATATGCGCTGGGTGAATGCGGTCTGGATTTTTTTCTGAAAGAATTAGACAAAGAAAAACAACAGTATTTTTTTGAGGCTCAAATTGAATTGGCTAAAAAGCATAATCTTCCATTAATACTACATGCCAGAGGAGCAGTTGATGCCGTGTTTCACGCATTAAAAAATGCCAATTATTATCATGCCATGATTCACAGCTTCAATGGCAGTATCGAACAAACCAGACAGTTATTAGACAAAGGAATCAAATTTAGTTTTGGTGGTGCCATCTGCAACCCTAATGCACATAAGTTGCACAAATTAATTCAGTATTGCCCAACAGAGAGTTTAATGTTTGAAACCGATGCGCCAGATCAAAATATTTATCCTGATTTTAAAAAAAGAAACCTGCCCGTTAATTTGATTAAGATAATCCAATACTACTCAAAACTTACCAATTGCGAGCTAGAAACAGTTAAAATCTTTGGCAGAAAAAATACCGTTGAATTTTTTAATCTCTGATAGAATTATATGAAAATAATCAACGATTCTAGAGACCTTTGCTTGATTATGAAGGATTGAGAAAAAGATTTAAAAATGTGTCAATCAAGGCACGAAATGCAGCCTAATAACTAGTTATTAGCAAATTTTGAAACGCAGAGTGATGCTTTTTTAAACTTTTTATCTTCTT
>JBGCFT010000183.1:0-6598 GCA_045107085.1 Marinicellaceae bacterium
GAACTGGTCTCACGGACAATAGATACAACCTCATTATTTTGTTGAAGCAAATCTGAAACCACTAGTTTTCCAGTTGCGCCACTTGCGCCAACCACTAATACTTTAATCATTTCATTTGCACCCTTGTTCCAAAATACTTAATAAAGGTGCAATAGTGGAAATGGATTGAGAATGGATCATTTTTATCCTTTTTTTTGTGAATAATTATTGTAACACAGTGTTTTTGTAGTGAAAACTTATGTTGTTTTGATACCAAATAAGATTGATTAATATGACAGTGACCATGGCCTCTAATCATTATCCCTAGGTTGGATCGTGCTCATCATACTCAATGCGAATGTCTAGGAGTTAAGTATTAGGTGTTGGGCTGCGCAAGCTTAGCTCAACCTACTTGCTTATTCCAAACGACCAAAATTTTGGAGAATAATACTAATTTTGTAGGTTGGTGCTGAGTTACGAAGCCCAACATTGGTTTCTGGTCTTGGTGTTGGGCTGCGCTAGCTTAGCCCAACCTACTTACTCGTTTTAAACCAGTATTTTTATCATTGTTTTACTTTGTAAGTATCAAAATTGCTAATAAAAAAATACGTTATGGCAGACTTTTTACCTATTCTGTTGATAAATAATCATTGCGAATACTGTTTCAATAATTCCACCCACAAAAGCGCCAATCACAAAGGGCATTGAAAGTGCGGCAATACACATGCCAGATGCCATGAGAATAGCACCAAAAATCCAGTATATTTTTAAGCCGTAAAGAGTTTGGAATGTGAGGTATCTGGCACCCATTATGATGAGCATAATGGGGTAAAATACAGCATGATTGTATTGGGCTGAGACAAAAGCAACAAATAAACCGCCAAACAATATTCCTAAATTTTCAAGCGCCAATTTATTGAGCACATTATTTTGTGAATGCTTGCCTGAAGAACCAAGCAGCTTTGAAAATAAGATGGACAATGGAAAAATAAACATACCACCTATGAATAAGGTCAACATGCTATTCACAGGTGAAAAATAAACGCCCATAACGCCCGCAAAACACCACACAAGCCCTGATGATAATGCGCCAGTTGCACCACCTAAATAGGCTTGCCTCATGTCATTTTGCGATTCGTGAAAATTCATTTTAAATAAATACTCCGTTTACTATCAAAAAACTATTAACTAGTTGCATAATTAACTCTTTTAAACCTGTTTTTCTATCTTTGTATTTATGTTATGCAAATATTGAATTAATTAAATCTTAGTTAATTGGCACGCTTAAATCAAACATTCTATGTGATTAACTCTTTAAATTTATATAGCATCCAATTGTAGGTTGGTGCTAAGGCACGAAACCCAACATTGAGTTCTGGTGTTGATGTTGGGCTTCGCAAGCTTAGCCCAACCTACTGATTAAACTTTGCAATATGCACAGCTGGTTGCATGGCAAAATTACGAGGGAATTTAAGTCTTTTCCATAAATAAGCCACATAGGCTGCTCTTCTTCGTTGTATGGTTTTTTCAGGTGATTCAGGAGATTTGTCGGCAATGGGCTCTGCTAGTAATGGACGCAGAAAACTATCTGGAACCGCTGCCACTGCTTTTTTGAGAATGGGACGTGTGATGTATTGGGCAAACAATTCATCCCAATATTCCCAGTGTTTTGATTGAAATATCGATTCAAAAACATGTGGTCTGAAGGTCAATCCAATTTCAGAAGGCGTTTGTTCAGATACTCTTGCCCAATCATACTGAAACCTTAACGCTGCGCCATGATCAATAAGGTATAACTTTTTGCCACAATAAAGAACATTGGGATTCTCATCTGTTCGATCAGGATTCATAACCAATCGATCGAGCCAAAGAATGGCAGCTTTTTCTCCATCTGTGAAGCGTTTAAGGTCTTTAGGCTTGGCATCTCGTGCTTTATCTAACATCGGCAAGGCCAGGTTTTCGCCGATACTTGCCGATATTAGGTCTGCTAATTCATCATTCTTGTCATCAATTTGCGTATTAGCTTCTAAAACAGCAATATAACGTGGCAATACAGGAAGTTGAAGCACCTCTGCTAATTCAGCCACAATAATCTCTGAAATTAACGCCCCAGATCCTTGGGCTGCTCCTCGCAGTTTCACAAAAAACTTACCAGAATCCGTGTCCACAATAATAGGCCTAGAACTGCCGCGACTGCGACCAGATATAACACGGGTGATTGTTAGCTTTTCCATTTTATAAACACACTAAATCCAGAGAAGAAAAGTGATTGTAGTTATTGTTCTTTTTTAATTCAAACTAATTTACCTAAAGTTTTTATTCGAACAAAGATCCCATTCATCTGAAATAAAATTTCATTCTTCTTATTTCATAAATACATTAAAGTCTGCGCAGGTTTTATCTTTTATAACTTATGACTTTACATGATTGATAATATTAAAATCAAAAATACTTATATTAATTATTTATTTGTGCTAATATTTAACAAGTATTTAACAAGGGGGAATATAAATGATAGTCAATTATGCTAATCATTTCAAGTACATTATCTTATCCTTATTTTTATTTCACGCATCTTTATCTTATGCGTCTGAAATCATCATAGGTCAAGGCAACACTGTTGATCTTGGAGACACTGATTTACAGTCTGAAGATCTTATAATCATCAATCAAGGATTACTTAACTGGGGTAATGGGCAACACCAGATTTCAGATTTCATCAACCAAACTTCCGGCATCTCATCAGCACAAAATAGCTTTATATCATTATCACAAGACTGGCATAATGGTGGAACCTTTATTGCTGGCAGTGGAACGGTAAGTTTTAATGATTTAAAACCAATCAGTCGAATAAGTGGTTTTACTAATTTTAATGAACTCATTGCAACTACTGCTTCAGATAAAACCTTACAATTTAAAGAAGGTACACGGCAAAACATACAGAATAACATTGTTTTGAGAGGATCTTCTGGTAATTTGTTGAAAATAACAAGTAGCTCTGAAACACAAGAGGCTTATTTAGGTCTCAATGAAAATGCGTCACAATCTGTAGATTTCATCAACGTTGCAAACAACCACAGTGTTTTGCAAATGCTTTCACCGGGCCAGGCTGATATTAGTAATTCTGTACAAGGTCCAAATGTTAGAGGTTGGTTTTTAACTGGCTTTGCCTTTGTTATTCCAACGTTAAGCCAACTTTCAGTTTTAATATTGATATTAATAACGCTACTCATTGCAAAAAATTCTATCAAAAAAGCATCTTCAATTTCTGGGAGGAAATAATAATGACTAATTTAAAATATAAAATAGGCCCGTTTCTGTTTGGTTTATTTCTAATAAGTAATGATTTAATCGCTAGAGATATCCAATTCGTGATTCGTCCTTCTGAAGGGGTGGTTGTCATAGATAAAGCATCTAATTCAGAAAAAGTGAGAATGAATAGTAATGGGACAGTTATTATTAGTTCAATACCAACCTCTGATATTGAAGATAACCCAATATGTTACGATAGTTCTACTGGTCAGTTAGGTAATTGTGATGCTGGCACATTAGTGGGACCAGCTGGACCAGCTGGAGTCGCTGGACCTCCTGGAATGGATGGTGCTGACGGAGCACCTGGTGTTGCTGGACCTCCTGGTATGGATGGTGCTGATGGTATGACTGGCCCTGCTGGACCGCCTGGAATGGATGGTGCTGATGGTATGACTGGGCCTGCTGGACCTCCTGGTATGGATGGTGCTGATGGTATGACTGGGCCTGCTGGACCGCCAGGAATGAACGGTGCTGATGGTATGACTGGGCCTGCTGGACCGCCTGGAATGGATGGTGCTGATGGTATGACTGGGCCTGCTGGACCGCCAGGAATGGATGGTGCTGATGGTATGACTGGCCCTGCTGGACCACCGGGAATGGATGGTGCTGATGGTATGACTGGCCCTGCTGGACCGCCTGGAATGGATGGTGCTGATGGTATGACTGGGCCTCAAGGACCTCAAGGACCTCAAGGACCACCAGGAACTGGAGGCGGAACTGTTGCATCTGTTGTGTTTACAACTTCAACATATACGCCTAATGCAAGTTACACTAATCACCCGAATTTATCATTCTCATTAACAGCTGGAACTTATAAAATGGACGGAGTATTTAACGCTACTGACCCAGATAATGAAGATTTTGATATGAGATTTGCCTACACTGGATCAGTTTCCGCAATTAGTTTTTTTATAGATGATGCTGTATATACCACATTAGATTCTGATACTGGTGTAGGTGGTAATGACATAGGAGTCAGCACATCTGGATCAGGTGAAATTTTGAGTGGTTTTATCCAAGTTGCAAATTCAGGTACATTAACCATTCAATTCAAAAATGATAACCCTGGTGCAAACAATGCAAGTATTCTAGCTGGATCCGCCATGTCTCTAATAAAGCTAAATTAATTTATACAAGTATATAAGAATAAAATCATCAATAAATTGTGGTTATCAACTTTTTATTGATGATTTATATTAGAAAGTAATTATAGTGGGCTCTACCCACATTATTTAACAATGAAAAACAATGGGATGATTTGAAAACAAGTAGTGGATAAGATCTACCCTATGAGTGAATTGTGTAGGTTAGAGAAACCAATAGTGAGTTATTCCAAGCTACAAATATGTTTCTCTTAAATATTCTTCTTTTCCATATTTTTCTAATTCATTTTCTTTTGCAATGTCTTCATCACATATAACAACAATTTCATCCGTTTCAATTATATATATCGATGGTATATCTTCACCTTCTATTTCTGCTGATGAACATAAAAACAACCATTATTCTCAGTTTTAATAATATATTCTTGAATGTATAGTTCACTCTTGTTTCTTCTTGGCTTCCATTGATTATTACACCATAAAACTGTGGCTTCTGTAACAATCTTATTCATTAAACTCTTAAAAAAGTTATGTTGACTCATATTAACTTTAATAACTTCACCATCCCACCTATTAAATATCAATGCTTCATTTGAAAAATTTAATCCGTGATTATTACCTTCAGCATCAATTGTTAATTTAGGTCCACTAATAAAATCAATTTTAATTCCTCTTAATTTAAAATGTAGTTCTTTTAATTTCAATACAATGTTTAAAATTTCCTTATCTATCCAATAGGAAACACTTATTATTCTATCTCCTATGTAACATTCTTCATGTGTATTCATGATCTATATTATGATAACTCAAAGAGATTCTCACCTTCGTTGGAATTAGTTTTATTATTCACTAATCACCATTTTATCAATGGTCTTACCAATGGCTCGGATTTCGGGGCGATACATGTCTTCAACCAATGATGGCGGGACTGTGTAGGTTCCTGGTGTGACGGCACGAGCGATATAGAATAAGTGGTTGTCATTGTATCTTGACAAGGACAGGGCAGCGACAAAGCGGTCATCTCTGTATTCACGGTGCTTTATGCGGGTGTTGGTTTGCCAATTGATGATTTTTTTACCGTTGATTTTAATGTCGTCTAGTTTCATGCTGTGTTCTAGGTTTTGATTTTCAAGCTCTAGACCTGCGGGCAATAATTCCACCAACATGGCATCAGGCAAATAGTTGTACTTTTTGTCAATGTTAATCTTGATGTGAACTAAGACCATGTCACCTGATGACATTTTATCGATGTCAATTTCGTTACCTTGTAGGTTAAAATACTGGCGTTCCACATATATACCATTGCTTTCGGGTATGGCCTTGGATAAATAACCTTGGGTTTTGAAATCCATGTACAGAGGAATGTCCCCTTCGTTATTGATAGAAAAAGAACGGTTGGCGTCTTCATCATACCAAACCTTTACCAAATCGATGGCTTGTTCAAAGGCTTGTTGGTTTTCACTGATATTTAATGTGGCTTTCCATTTATCACTCACGTTGGCATTATTTTTTAACGCTTTAGCCAATCTAAATACTGTGCCGCGTTCTTGAGTTGACATCCATCTTCTGGTTGTCATTTCTTCTTGTAGTGGTTTTAATAACTGAAAAGTAGATGTTGATAAACCATTGGCAATGTTACTTTGTGTTCCGAGAGTGATGACTTGTGCTAAATCTCTGATTTTTGATCCATAATCACCATAATAAGCATATCTATCTTGGCTCCATTTAAATCCGATAGCGGCATTCCATGCTTCGGTTGCACGACGTGTATCGCCCATTTTTTCTAATGCCAATGCCATGTTCGCTAGAGGCAATGGACTTTTAGACTGTTTGGCATAATTATCGTACATTTTGCGAATGTCTTGTAAGTTGACCTGATTGATATCGGCCAATACTTTTGCTGCATAAGCCATGTAACTCAATTTGTAGTGATTGGTGTTGCTTAAATATCGGTTAATGTCAGCATTAAGGTAGGCTCGGCCTTTGACATAATATTGTAAGCGTTTAATGGCTTTGGACAGTTGATTTTCAGGCACATTGTATCCAAGCCCTTTGGCTTTGATTAAAAACTCTGTGGCATAAGCACTCATCCAATATTCTTCATGACTGTCACTGTTCCACAATCCAAAACTGCCATCATAACGTTGCATGCCCATGACTCGACTGATGGCTCCATCAATTAACTCAGCACGCTCTGTATATAT
>JBGCFT010000184.1:0-5716 GCA_045107085.1 Marinicellaceae bacterium
CCAGGTATTGCGGACTTCTTGTACCATTGACATGTCTAGATCATGAATCAGTAATTCATCTTGATCCCGACTGGCTTCTTTTTCTATTTGGCCACGTGGGTTAACGAAATAACTTTGGCCGTAGAATTCACCTATATTCCAAGGTTCTTCTGTACCTACGCGATTGATTGCAGCAATCCAACAACCATTGGCAGCAGCTGATGCCGGTTGTTCGAGCTTCCATAAGTATTCTGATAAACCAGCAACGGTTGCAGATGGGTTGATGATGTATTCAGCACCATTAAGAGCGAGAGCTCGCCATCCTTCAGGAAAATGGCGGTCATAACAAATATACACGCCCAATTTACAGTATTGGGTTTGGAATACTGGCCAGTTAGATGCACCAGGTTTAAAGAAGAATTTTTCCCAAAAACCAGAGACTTGTGGGATATGCGTTTTTCTATATTTGCCTAAATAGCTGCCGTCTGCATCGATTACAGCGGCAGTATTGTAATAAACACCTGTGACTTCATCTTTTTCATAGATGGGTACAACTATTACCATGTTGTATTGGGCGGCTTTTTCCATCATTAATTGTGTGGTCGGTCCATTAGGAATCGACTCAGCACTGGCATACCACTTACTGTCTTGTGAAGGACAAAAGTAGGGTTGGGTAAACACTTCTTGAAAACTTTATACCTGAACACCTTTTTCACCGGCTTCATCAATCATCGGCATATGTGCCTCAATCATGGCTTGACGAATCGTTTCTGGATCATTATCGGTGGATGATTTTAATCCCATTTGGATAACAGCTGCTTTTAAATTTTGTTTCATATTTTTCCTCTTTTTATTCTTGTTATATTTTGTTATTTACCATGAATCTAATCAAGTTTTAGATTTGTATTGAAAAAAGATTCTTGGCAGATGACTTTCAATTTTGTCTTTTATTTAACCTTTTCTTCTATATATTCATGTTCTTTAATGCGTATTTGTTTGTTTATCTTAGTGTAGTTTATTCACGATTTTTTTTAATTATTTTTGAGTCTTTCTCTAATCCATGCTGGTTTTCTTCGACAATCTAAAATGGCTTCAACATGAATTGTGTTATTTTGAATAGTGTAATAAATTGCAAATGGAAATCTTTTAGATAACAATCTATAATATTTATTGAATGTGATTTGATGAATTCCTGCTGTGATTTTTAAAGAGTCAATGTCTGAAAATAATGAATCAAGAAAGTAACTACCTATTGTGATTTCTTGCTTTTCATAAAAAGAATAGCCATCTTTTAAATCTTTTTTAGCAGATGAATTTACCTTTATAATCATTCAACTTCTTTACGAATGTCCTTTTTTGCAGTTTCCCAATCTAAATATTCAGCTTTACCATCTTTGACAAGTTTCTCTCGGTGCTTTAGCTCATCCAAATGCCAAGCAGGTGATTTAAATTGTCCTGGGTCTTTGCACAAATCATCCCATAGCAATTCCATGGTTTGAATTTTTTCTGCAAATGACATGTTTTTAAGTTGTAATGTAGCTGACATTTTCGTTCTCTATATATTTTCTTTATTCTAGCATATTATTTTGAATGATTTCCATCAAGTTCTGCGGATGGTAGAAACTTGCAAGTATCAAAAAGTAACTATGGTCTAAAACTTTTTCATCAAGTTAGTTCCAGTAATTGAAAAACCCAGTTCCTGGTAAAGTTTTAATGCACGTGGATTGTTATTTGCGACTCTTAATCTTAGTTGATTGATGCTTTTCTCTAAACAGATTTCTTGTAATTTTTTCATTGTTTGAGCATCAAATCCTCTGCTTCTAAATTCAGTTTGTATATAGAAATCTAAAACAAATACATAATCATCAGAAATACTAAACCATAAATAACCTAATGTTTTATCAGAGCCAAATTGATCAGATTTAATACTCAAAAGAAATTCGTTTTTTTGCGTTTTTTCATCAGGGAAACACTTGTCAAATTCTTTGATTGCTTTGTCTTTTGACTCATCGAGTGGGTACTTGTAATTTTCTGTAAGCTCAATGATTTCTTCTTCAATAAAGATGGATTTGTATTTTCCGAGGTCAGTTTGGGTTATTTGGGTTAATTTAATCATTTTGTTATCGTTTTTATTTATATTCTAACGCTAATCTTACTAGAAAAAATATCTATATTTAAAAATAACTCCGTCATTCCCTTGAAGAATGGAATCCAGTTACTCGGTTATCAATCATAGTCATATTTTAATATTCAACTTCTAACTGAGGTGGATCCCCGCATTCGCGAGGATGATATACTCGTTTTGTTAAATTAGGTTATTTCAATGTTTATGGTTTTCAATTGCAATTTCCATCAATATTTATTTTGTATCCTAAAAAATCTAACATTTCAGTGTCTGATTCATCAAGTATATATGGAAAATCATCTACTAATTGAAATAAAGTTTTTTTATATACTAGTTTAGTATTGTTATCACATTTATTACTCTGATAATTTTTTATATAATTGTCAACTGTGTTATTCATTTCTTCAAATGAATTAAAATTTATTCCATATGCAATTAATGATTGATTTTTTTCATCATTGTTATTAATTAAAAGTAATTTATCATAAGGCTTTTTACAACTTATAATCGCTGTAATAGAACTAACATGAATATTTCTATTATTTTTATTTTCGATCATCCCTTGAAGATGAAAATTTACTTTTTCAGCATTGCTTCGAGGTAAACATAGTCTTTTAGTTTCTTGTTCAACAGCATCATTAAGAAACAATTCATCTTCATCTTTGATTTTTGAATAGGCTTTAATTTTTGTATAAATTTTATATACATTATTATTCAACTTTTCCGTTATAGTATTTTCAATAATATTATTTTTAATTCTTTGTTTAGAATTACATCCAATAATACAAAGAAATATTAATGTTAATACTAAATATTTTTTATGCTCTTCCTTGATGTTCTTCATGTCCTTCATGGTAAATAAACCCCTCAATCCAAAGTAGGAAAATTAAACTGGGCTCCTTTTCGAATACCTGTTGGCCATCTGGTGGTTATGGTTTTTAGCTTAGTATAAAAATGTACGGCTTCTGGTCCATAAATTCCGTGGGCACCAAATATGGAGCGTTTCCAACCACCGAAGCTGTGGTAAGCCACAGGAACTGGAATAGGGACGTTGATGCCGACCATTCCTACTTGTATTTTTGTTGCAAAATCTCTGGCAGCATCGCCATCACGGGTGAATATGGCTGTGCCATTTCCGTATTCATGGGCATTGATTAAATCTACGGCTTGTTGATAGTTTTCTGCTCTTAGAACCGATAAGACAGGGCCGAATATTTCTTGTTTATAAACCGACATATCTGCATTAACATGGTCAAGTAATGTGGCACCAACCCAAAAACCATCTTCATGCCCATCAACTTTATAATTTCTGCCATCAACAACGACTTTTGCGCCTTCTGATTCGCCTTGTGTAATTAAACCTTCGATACGGGTTTGTGCCTCTTTGGTAATTACAGGACCCATTTCCATGCCTTTTTGTGTGTATGGACCAACTTTCATGTTGTTAATCATTGGGATGAGTTTTTCGACTAATTTATCGGCTGTTTCTTGGCCAACAGGAACGGCCATACTGATGGCCATGCAACGTTCACCAGCTGAACCAAAACCTGCACCCATCAGGGCATCTGCGGCTTGATCTATGTCGGCATCGGGCATAATAATCATGTGGTTTTTAGCACCGCCCAAGGCTTGTACACGTTTGCCTGAAGCACAACCTCTTGTGTACACATATTCAGCAATCGGTGTAGAGCCAACAAAGCTGACGGCTTGAATGTCTTTATGGTCTAATATTGCATCAACAGCCTCTTTGCCGCCATGAACCACATTTAACACTCCAGCAGGCAATCCTGCCTTGGTGAATAAATCATGAATCAAATTGGCAGAGCTTGGATCACGCTCAGATGGTTTAAGAATAAACGTGTTACCACAAGCTAATGCCATAGGAATCATCCATAATGGCACCATTGATGGGAAATTAAACGGTGTTATACCAGCGACAACTCCCAAGGCTTGACGATTAGAGTGTGTATCAATGCCAGGACCCACATCGCTGTTAAAATCACCTTTTAGGTTTTCGGTGATATTGCAAGCATACTCAACCACTTCCAATGCGCGTGTCACTTCGCCTAATGCATCATCATGGGTTTTGCCGTGTTCTTTACTGATGGTTTCAGCGACCAAATCAGCATTATCAATCAGCAATTGGCGCATATTAAACATCACTTTGGCTCGTTTTGCCGGTGCTGTTGATGACCACGATTGAAAAGCTTGTTTAGAATTTTCAACCGCAAGGTTAATTTCTTCTAATCCACCTAAGATAAGTTCTGCCGTTTGTTCGCCTGTGGCAGGGTTAAAAACCGCTTGAGTTTTTGTTGAATTTCCCGATGTTTCTTGTCCGTAAATTATGTGTTGTATTTTATTCATTTTTTTGTTCATTGTTATCTTTAATTAATTTCTTTACGATCTGTAATGTTAAAACATCTTTTCTGATAGTTTTGCCTTCATTATTATTTTCATAATAATATCTTAAACTGCCTTCGGATGTTAAAACCTCAATAGAGCCTTCAACTTTATAGGCTGTAGTAAAATTGAGTGATTGAAAATGACCATATGTTTTATTTAAATTTAAAAACATTAGTGCGTCATCGTTTATTTCGTAATAATAATCATTACTAGTTTCAATACAATAATCCGCTCCTTCAATACAACCACCATACATTTTTACTTCAATCTCTTCATCAACATAGGTTCCTTTAAATATTTCTGTAACTTTAAATAAGTAGGTAGTGAAAACACTCATATTATCAGGTTTTTCTAAATCTAGTGGTGTTTCATAATTCGAATATTTGTCAACTAAGATCCCTCTAAAGATAAGTTGAGAACGATCAATGTCTTCAGAAGTTGGTCGCAAAAGTACTTGGCCTGAAAAAACATAAGAGTTTATTAAACTTAGTACTAAAATTGTATAGAGAATTATTTTCATTTTTTTCATATCTGCATCTTTAATCTAAATTAGTTATTATTGTTCTCAAAGTATCAAAGGCAAAATCAATGTGTTCTTTTTCGATGATCAATGGAGGTGATAAGGCGATGATGTCTCCTGTAGTTCTTATCAACAATCCAGCATCATAGGCTTGTAAAAAGGCATCAAAGGCTCTGGCTGTTGGTGCGCCTTCTCTTGGTCGCAATTCAATGCCTGCAATTAGTCCTAAGTTTCTTAAATCGATTACGTGTTCTAAATCTTTTAAGGCATGCACTTTATCTTGCCAATAATCGGCCAGAGAACCAGCTCTGGTTAATAATCCTTCTTCTTCGTAGGTATCCAAAACACCTAAGGCTGTGGCACAAGCCATTGGATTGCCTGAATATGTATAGCCATGGAAAAATTCAACCGCATTGGCAGGTCCATGCATAAAAGCATCGTAGATAAAATCTTGTGCAAAAACGGCTCCCATTGGAACCACACCATTGGTTAAACCTTTGGCGGTGGTAACCAAATCAGGCTCAACGTCAAAATATTTCGCAGCAAAAGGCTCGCCCAATCGACCAAAACCAGTAATGACTTCATCAAATATAAGCAAAATTCCATGTTCTGAACAGATTTTACGTAACCTTTCAAGATAACCTTTTGGTGGTAAAATGACACCAGCAGATCCAGCTAATGGTTCAACT
>JBGCFT010000185.1:0-10502 GCA_045107085.1 Marinicellaceae bacterium
TTAGTCAAAGGCCAAGGTGTTGAAATTGATTTGATCAAGGCTTATGCTTGGGCAAAAGCCTCAGAATCTAATCCTGAATACAGTGCGCTCACCAATAATATTGAAAAAAGCTTATCTAAAGAACAACTTGAAAAAGCCCAAGTTATGTATAAAAATCAATTTTATCAATATACTTTGAAAAATAGCAAAGTTCTTTTAGGGCCTATATCGGGTAATGATGATGAGGATAATCAATCGAATTTAAATCACGATAACATATCCAGTAAAAATATTGCTCCCAAATATCCTGAAAAATTACTCAGAAGTGGCATACAAGGTTGGGTTGATTTGAACTTCAATATCTATCCAGATGGATCGGTCAGAGACATTTATGTTACCGATGAAGTCCCAGCCAACAGTTTTGCTACAGCCGCTATTAGATCAGTTTCAAAGTACCGATATTCATTTGAAAAAAATGGTAAAAAAAACACTATTGATGAACCTAGAAATAGCACTCTTAGAATTGAGTTTAAAATTGGAAATCCAAATTCAGGGCCAATTGTCAATGACCTTAATAGAACACAAAAAAGGCAAATAGAAGAACTCATAAAATCCGCTGAAAAAGGCAATGTAGATTCGCAATATAGCTATGCATACTTATACAATACTCTCCTCAAGAGAAAAGGAAAAGTCAATGGTGAAAAGGTCAACCAATGGCTTTTCAATGCTGCAATAAATGGCAACTCTGGTGCCCAGTATCGCCTTGGTAAGAACATTTATTTTGGTAACGATTGTAAAGTAGAAAAACAAAAAGGCATAGATTGGATCATGCAAGCTGCTCAAATGGGCAGCGCAGACGCACAGTATCAAGCCTATAAGATGCTACAAAATAAGGATTTAGTCAACCAAACAAATTTGCCAGCATTTTATTGGCTACAGCAAGCAGCTGAAAACGGCTTAAATATTGCGCAACTATACTATGCCAAAGAAGTCTCACTGCTTGAAGAACCGACTTCAAATCAATTAAACACAGCGAAAAAATATTTAAAAAAATATTCAAAGTCATTGTACGAAACCACACAATGGTATCAAGTTAATGCGATGTTCCTCAACAAAACCAATAAAAACAAAAAAGCCTTAGCATCTGTCAAAAAAGCGCTAAAATCAGCTAAAAAATTAGGGTGGGACTTAACAGAGTTGCAACAACTAAAAAATAATATCATCAACAACAAAGCATAATTTACAAGCCAACATAAAAAAAATCACTATTGCTTTAATAGAAAACAACAATCAACGATCAATAAGGGATTCATTACTCATTTACATTGCATATATTGATAGATATGTGAAGCTGTATAACGTCAAGTTTTTAATAATAACGAACTTAAGTTTCTTCTAATGACAATTTAATTAAGATTGTCATAAAGTTGTCACATTAGATTAATAGAATGTGCGCATTATTAAAATAGGTAAGACAACATGAAAAAATTTAAACTCTTCGCTACAGCTGCTGCCATCACTTTTAGTGCGCAATCATTCTCTGCTGGTCGCGATTATATTTCAATTGTTGGTTCATCAACTGTATATCCTTTTTCAACTGTAGTTGCAGAAAGATTTGGTAAATCAACAGACTTTAAAACACCAAAAATTGAATCTACTGGAACAGGTGGTGGGTTTAAATTATTTTGTAAAGGCAACAGCGTTGATACAGCAGACATTACTAATGCATCACGAAGAATGAAAGCAAGCGAATTCCAAATGTGTCAAGAAAATGGAGTCAAAGAAATCGTTGAAGTTCTTATTGGATATGATGGAATCGTGGTTGCAAATGATATCAGTTCACATGATTTTGAATTAACACGCAAAGATTTATATTTAGCTCTGGCTAAACAAGTTCCAACCAAAAACGATGGCGAATTAATAGATAACCCGTATACAACATGGAACGAGGTTAATTCTGCTTTACCTAATGTCAAAATTGAAGTCTTAGGCCCTCCACCAACTTCAGGAACGCGTGATGCATTTGTAGAGTTAGCAATGGAAGGCGGTTGTAAGAAGTTTGATTGGATAAAGGCAACGAAAACAGAGAACAAATCTCAATACAAAACCATTTGTCACACAATCAGAGAAGATGGTGTTTATATTGAAGCAGGCGAAAATGACAACTTGATCATTCAAAAACTACAAAAGAACAAAGATGCACTCGGCATATTCGGCTTTTCATTTTTAGATCAAAATTCTGACTTGGTTAAAGGAGCTTCCGTTGATGGATTTGCACCAGAATTTGAATCCATTGCAACTAATGATTACCCAGTATCACGTCCATTGTATTTTTATGCTAAAAAAGCCCACATTGGCAAAATTCCAGGGATTGCAGAATTCTTAAATGAATTTACATCAGAAAAAGCCATGGGTGATGAAGGATATTTAACTGAAAAAGGTTTGATCCCATTAGGTGAAGAACAATTCAATACCTTAAGCAATGATATTAAAACTTTAAAAAACTTATCTTTATAAATTAATCTTATGAGCATAGCAGCGATTATATTTGTCCTTGCGTTATTGGGTGCATACAGTTACTTCATAAAACGTCAAAAAGTGTATGCTTTGTATAAAAAACAAAGCACTAACACTAATACTATCAAGCACACTTTACCAAAATATTTTGGTTATGTCGCTGCCTTATGGTCATTAGTTCCCGCACTATTGGTATTATTGGTGATTCAAATTATTGATGAGCCTTTAATCAAAAAGAGTCTTGCGGGATACATACAAACAGAAAATATTGTGATTGGTGATACTGATACGGATTTTGATTCTAATTTTGATTTATATCTGAATGAAATTAAAAACCTTGCAGCGCAAGATGCGACATCGCTTGACCCTGGCAAAGCCAAAGTATTCGCTCAATATCAACAGTTACAAAAAATTTCTAGCAATGCAACCTGGATTATTGTTTTATCCTTAGCTATTTTGATGACTGTCTTTGGTTTGCGTGCCATTAAGATTGACACCCCAGCACGTGTCTACTTTGAAAAATTCATTGAGATTATTCTACTGTTAGCCGCTTCAATTGCTATCTTGACTACAGTTGGAATTGTCTTATCAGTTTTATTTGAATCTTTGCGATTTTTTGGTGAAGTTCCATTTATGGACTTTATGTTTGGACTCGAATGGTCACCTCAAACCGCTATCCGTGCAGATCAAGTCGGTTCATCATCGGCATTTGGTGCTGTGCCTTTATTTGTTGGCACCATGTTAATATCTGTAGTGGCTTTATTTATTGCGGTTCCTTTGGGCTTAATGAGTGCCATATTTTTATCAGAATATGCCTCTCCTCGCTTTAGATCTATATCAAAGCCAGTTCTAGAAATTTTAGCTGGGATTCCAACAGTTGTTTATGGTTTTTTTGCAGCTTTAACAGTGGCTCCATTCATACGCAATGTTGGTGAATCATTGGGCTTATCAGTGGCATCAGAAAGTGCATTAGCTGCAGGCTTAGTGATGGGAATCATGATTATACCATTTGTTTCTTCCTTATCTGACGATGTTCTATCAGCCGTACCTAACTCGATGCGAGAAGGTTCACTTGGTTTAGGTGCAACACAATCTGAAACGATTACAAAAGTCCTCATACCTGCTGCTTTACCAGGCATTGTTGGTGGTATTTTATTGGCTGCATCTCGTGCCATAGGCGAGACAATGATTGTGGTTATGGCAGCTGGTTTGGCTGCAAATCTAACTGCCAATCCTTTGCAAGCTGTGACCACAGTAACTGTACAGATTGTGACATTATTGACTGGAGATCAAGAGTTTGATAGTGCCAAAACATTGGCAGCCTTTGCCTTAGGGTTGATGCTTTTTGTGACAACATTAGTGCTTAATGTCATCGCCTTACATGTGGTCAGAAAATACAGAGAAGAATATGAATAACATAACGGCCAAAGTCGAAAAAAGTTTAAAAAGACGGTACTTTAAAGAAAAAGTTTTTAAAACATGCGGATTTATATCCATTGCAACTGCATTTTTATTTCTTATTATTTTATTAACTGATATCACCATCAAAGCAATCCCTGCTTTTACTCAAACTCAAATTGAGTTAGATTTGGATTTAAGCAGTGACGCCTTAGAAGTTAACTCATCTAGTAGCCTGGATGAAATAAAATCTGTCGATTTTCAAAAAGTGATCAGAAATGCCCTGAAAAAGCAATTTCCTGAAGTTAAAACAAGAAAGCAAAGAAAAGAACTGTATTCATTGATCAGTTTCGGTGCTGAATACCAACTTCGTGATCATGTCATGGAAAATCAGAACTTGATTGGTACACAGTTAAAATTCAAACTGTTTGCCGATGATGATGTTGATGCAGTCATAAAAGGATCAATTGACAGAAATACAGAGGAAGATAAAAGAAGAGTTAAAGACTATAAACTTGCCTTAATTGAATCTCTCGAAAAGAACAACCAAATCAGTAAGCAATTTAATTGGCATTTTTTCTCAGCTGGAGATTCAAGAGAGCCTGAACTTGCTGGCATTAAAGGCGCCATTATGGGTTCACTTTATACAATTATCGTGACATTGATGCTGTCTTTCCCCGTTGCTGTAGCTGCTGCTATTTATCTCGAAGAGTTTGCGCCAAAAAATAGATTTATAGATATCATTGAAATCAATATCAATAATCTGGCTGCCGTGCCCTCCATAGTATTTGGTCTTTTGGGGCTGGCCGTTTTTATTAATTTCTTCTCATTACCCAGGTCCGCACCAATAGTAGGAGGCATAGTCTTATCATTGATGACGTTGCCTACCATTATTATTGCTTCTAGATCTGCTATTAAAGCTGTGCCTCCTTCACTTCGAGAAGCGGCACTGGGATTGGGTGCATCAAAAATGCAGACAGTTTTTCACCATGTATTTCCAGCGGCTCTTCCAGGGATTTTAACTGGGACAATTATTGGAATGGCACAAGCTTTAGGTGAAACTGCTCCATTATTAATGATAGGAATGGTTGCCTTTATTGTCGATATTCCACAATCATTTGTTGATCCTGCCACAGTATTACCTATTCAGGTTTTTCTTTGGGCAGATTCACCAGAACGTGGATTTTTAGAAAAAACCTCAGCTGCTATTTTGGTCTTGATAGGCTTTTTGGTTATTATGAATGCTTTCGCTATTTATTTGCGTAAGAAATTTGAAAAGAAATGGTAATATAATTTATCAAACGTCACAACACATAGTTATAAAGATATGAAAAACAAAACAAACGAACAAATCCATGCGGAGCACACACAAACGGTCGGTCAACCATTTTGTGATGATCCCAAAATAAGCAGTAGAAATGTGGATGTTTTTTATGGCGACAATCAAGCCATAAACGATGTTTCTCTGGATATGGACAAGCATGAAGTAGTGGCATTAATTGGGCCATCTGGTTGCGGAAAATCCACTTTTTTAAGGTGCTTGAATCGTATGAATGATACCATAGATTCTTGTAAAATCACCGGTAAAATTGAGCTTGATGGACATGATATTTATCAAAAAGGTCAAGATCCTGTCTTGTTACGTGCCCGAGTAGGCATGGTATTTCAAAAACCAAATCCTTTTCCTAAATCTATTTATGACAA
Source organism: Marinicellaceae bacterium (assembly GCA_045107085.1). Taxonomy (GTDB): domain Bacteria; phylum Pseudomonadota; class Gammaproteobacteria; order Xanthomonadales; family Marinicellaceae; genus NORP309. The sequence continues at coordinate 5,599 of JBGCFT010000185.1, forward strand.
CGTGGCTTACGGTCCACGTATTCACGGGCTCACAAAAAACAAAGCTGAATTAGATGAGTTGGTAGAAAGTTCACTCATAAAAGCTGGGTTATTTAATGAAGTCAAAGACAGATTGAGCTCACCAGGAACAGGGCTGTCTGGCGGTCAACAGCAAAGATTGTGTATTGCCAGAACCATAGCAGTTCAACCCGAAGTTATTCTAATGGATGAACCTGCCTCAGCATTGGATCCAATTGCAACAGCAAAAATTGAAGAATTAATCAGTGAATTACGTGAAAATTTTACAATAGTAATCGTCACCCATTCCATGCAACAAGCCGCTCGAGTTTCCCAAAGAACCGCTTATTTCCACTTGGGTAAACTTATCGAAGTTGGAGAAACCAATCAAATATTCACCAACCCACAACATGAACTAACTGAAAGATACATAACAGGTAGATTTGGATAAACTTATGGACAATATAGAATTTAATCAACACACTTCTAACCAATACAATGACGAATTAGAAGACATCAGAAACGCACTACTTAAAATGGGTGGAATGGTTGAAAAACAATTAAAAAATGCCATTCAATCTTTATTGCAAAACAATATTAATCTTGCAAGAAAGGTCATCAAAAAAGACTTAGGCATCAACGCAATGGAGATTCGTATTGATGAAGAATGCACTCAAATCATTGCCAAGCGACAACCAGCAGCCAGTGATTTGCGCTTAATATATGCTGTCATCAAATGTATTACTGATCTTGAGAGAATTGGAGATGAAGCAGAAAAAATTGCAAAAAATGCCAAGTTCTTAATTTCTGAAACCTATTCTTGTGAATATTATAAAGCCTTTGAAAATCTGGGTAATTTGGTGATGGACAATTTATCACAAGCGTTAAATGCACTGGCCCGTCTCGATGTCGATGAAGCTTTAATAGTGGCTAAAAAAGATGAAATTGTAGATTTTGAATTTGAGAAGCTTAACAACGATATCATATTACACATGGCGAATAATCCCAGCGAATTAGATAAAACTGTCCGCCTTAGTTGGAGTGCCAAAGCTTTAGAAAAAATTGGTGATCACAGCACTAATATTTGTGAATATATCATCTATTTAGTAAAAGGCAAAGACATTCGTCACCAAGATATTGATACAATTGAGGAAGAATACTTCTAATGAAACACACAATCCTTATCGTTGAAGATGAAACGGCTATAAGAGAAATGCTCACTTTTTCTCTTATGCAAGCAGGCTATATTGTTCTTCAAGCCAAAGATGCTTTCGAAGCATTAGGAGTGCTCGATGATGTTGCTCCAGATTTAGCCATTATCGACTGGGGATTGCCTCAAATGAATGGCATTGAATTGGTTCAGCGCATCAGAGAAAATGACGTGGTATCAACCATGCCCATTATAATGCTGACAGCCAGATCTCAAGAAGGTGATAAAATTCAAGGCTTAGAAACAGGTGTTGACGATTATATGACCAAACCTGTGTCAATCAAAGAATTGCAAGCCAGAATAAAAGCCCAATTAAGAAGACAGTCTGGGTTTAAGAAAAACACAAAAATAGAAAATTCTGGTATCAGAATGGACATTGATTCTCATCAAATCATTATTGATGAAAAAGAATTAAGAATAAGCATTACAGAATTTAATTTACTCAGATTATTCATGAAAAATCCCAATAAACTTTTAACCAGAGAAAACATACTGAACAATGTATGGGGAAGAAATTCTTTTGTTGAGCTTCGCACGGTCGATGTGCATATTTTAAGATTGAGAAAAGCCCTCAAAAAACACAAAAAAGACCATCTATTAGAAACTGTTCGTGGCGCTGGCTATAAATTTTTAACCTAATAAAAACAGATTAACAATATTCATCTGCATTATTTAGTCACTAGAATAATATAACTGATTTAAATCATTTAATCCAAGACTTTGGATTGATGGGTATGGCATCTTTTCTAATTTCAAAATAAACCGCAGGTGTTGCTAAAGTGCCACTTACTCCAATGTTAGCAATATTTTGTCTGGCATCAACCCAATCTCCAACTTCAACATTTAAGGATTCATTAAAACCATACAATGACATATAACCATCTTGGTGATCTAGAATAATTAATAAGCCAAAACCCCGTAACCAGTCTGCAAAAGCCACCCTTCCATAGGCAACGGCTTCGACACTTTTACCTAATTTTGATTTAATGACAACGCCATTCCATCGGGTGTTTTCTGATCTTTTGGAATTAAATGAACGCATATAGGTTCCACCTGAAACAGGTTTTTTCATTTTTCCTTTTAATTGTCTAAAAGGTTTGTTTGAACCTAAATCCTTGGGTAAATCAGACAATAACACTTGAATTTCTTTCAATAATTCACTTAACCTTTGTTGGTCTTTATTTAAGCTAGAGCTTTCAGATTCATGTTTGGCAATTTCAGTTTTTAGTTGTTTTAATGTTTGCAACCTGACTTTTCGTTGATCAAGTAAGCTGCTTTGCTTTTGTGTCAAGTCACGTTTATGTTGCCTTTCTGTTTCTTGAAATTGTTCTTGATTCTGTTTTAGCTTTTTTAAATCGTTGATATTTTGAGCCACTTCTTTTATTAAATCATACAGCTTATTTTGTAAATATTTTAACTGGTGCTTAGTTTGAACATTGGATTGAGTTTTTTTATTTGCCAACAACATTCTTAAAGTTTTATCGTGATTGATAAAAACCTGTAATTTTAACAGTTCTACTATTTGTTTTTTCTGCTCCTCAATGCTACTGGTATTGAGATTAATTTCAATTTCAATTTCAGTGATTTTTTCTTGGATAGCATCTAACTGTAAGACACTCTTTTCAACTTGTTTGGAAATATCTGCAATAGATTTATCTTGTTGCTCTAGCTTTGTGATTATCAGTTGTTCTTGACCATACGCCGAGTTTAATTTATTTTTTAAAACAGTGAGTTTTTTTTGAATAACAGCAATATTGGCTTCTAACTCAGATTCACTTTGAGGCGTGTTATTTTGCGCAAAAATAGGCACAGAAAATAGAATTAAAAGGAATAATGGTCGTTTAAACATGAATTGATAGAAGTAAATTGTAAGATATTATAGAATGCCTGCCACTTTTAAAACAAGAAATAAATGCTCAACCCTTGAAAATCAAGATTTAAACCTCATTTACGGGTCTGAGAGTTTACGGGAATACCATATGACACAATTAGCTGAATTTATTGGCAATCACCTATTTTTAACGCTGGCATTTATGGCTGTATTTTTTTTATTCATTATCATGACTATGAACGAAAAATTACAAACATTTGCTAATGTAACGCCAGCTGAACTAACACAGTTAGTTAACCATAAAAATGCTACGGTTATTGACACTAGAAGTGAGGCTGATTTTGCAAGTGGACACATAGTGAATGCTGTGAATATGCCATTAGCAGACATCTTATCTGGTAAAAATCCAGTTACTCAGTTTAAAGATAAAACTGTCATCGCTTATTGCGCTACTGGTATGTCATCTAAATCTGCATGTAAACACCTAACCAAATCAGGCATTGTAAACACATTCAATTTAACTGGTGGCATCAATGGTTGGATCAAAGACAAACTTCCCATCGTAAAAAAATAAAATATTAATCAAAAAGGAGTCACTTATGACTGAAGAAAACAAAACAGCAGCTCAGCCTGCAAACAATGAAAACGCACCTTCTTTATCATTACAAAAGGTCTATGTAAAAGATGTTTCTTATGAAGCACCTAATGCACCAGAAGTATTTAATGAGCAAGGCCAACCTGAAATCAAAATGAACCTTAACCAAAAAGTTAAGGAAGTTTCTGCAGAAGTCTTTGAAGTGGTTTTATCAGTGACAGTTACTTGTACAATTTTGGAAAAAACAGCCTACCTTGTTGAAGTGCAACAAGCAGGTATTTTTGGCCTGAAAAACTTTGAAGACAACATCAAACACCAAACATTGGGTGCTTATTGCCCGAATGTATTGTTTCCTTATGCACGTCAAATGGTTTCTGATTTGGTCATGAGTGGTGGTTTCCAACCTTTATTATTGCAACCTGTAAATTTTGATCAGTTGTATGCACAACAAATGCAACAAGCACAACAACAAGCTCAAACTGCTACAAAGCAATAAAGGTAAATTAATGAAATTCACAGTAATTGGTGCAGGATCTTGGGGCACAGCCTTAGCTATGCAAATGGCCAGAAATGGCACCACTTATCTGTGGGGAAGAAACCCTCAACACATACAAGACATGCAACAAAGCAGAAGCAATGAAGCCTATCTTCCAGGTGTTGAATTCCCAGAAAAACTCCAATTAGAATCCAGTTTAGCAAAAGCCATTCAACAGTCTGATGCAATATTACTGGTTTCGCCCTCTCATGCTTTTGCAGAAGTCCTGAACAAAATCAAACCCCTTATTGGTGAACGTCCATTAGCATGGGCATCAAAGGGTTTTGAACCTGGATCAGGTCGACTATTACATGAAGTCGCAGAAGAAATAATAGGAAATGATAGACCCATTGCCTTGGTAACTGGTCCCTCATTTGCAAAAGATGTGGCAGAAGGAAAACCGACGCTGGTTACAGTGGCTTCAACTGACGTTAAGTTTGCAGAAAAAGTTGCACATGCTTTACACAACGACAAGTTTAGAGTTTATATTTCAGATGATTTAGTTGGAGCAGAATTGGGCGGAGCTGTCAAAAATGTTTTGGCACTGGCAACAGGCATGTGCGATGGCATGAAACTTGGCGATAATACCCGTGCTGCTATTCTCACCAGAGGTATGGCCGAAATGATGCGACTCGGTCTCGCCATGCAATGTAAGCCAGAAACCTTAATGGGACTATCAGGATTAGGTGATTTGGTACTGACTTGTACTGGTGATTTGTCTCGAAATCGTCGAATG
>JBGCFT010000186.1:0-4383 GCA_045107085.1 Marinicellaceae bacterium
GACAGGCAATGTTTCAAAATTGAGCGCTTTGGTAATAATTAAAGGTATCAATTTTTCAGGGAATTGGAATGGTCCGTAATTATTTGAACAATTAGTGGTTAAAACTGGCAAACCATAAGTGTGGTGATAAGCCCGAACCAAATGGTCAGAAGAAGCTTTGGAAGCAGAATAAGGAGAGTTTGGAGAATAGGGCGTAGTTTCTGTAAATAACCCCGTTTCTCCTAAGGAGCCATACACTTCATCAGTTGAAACGTGTAAAAATTTAAAATTATTGTCTTTTGGTAAAGACTTATAATAGTTTAGAGCATGTTTTAATAAATTAAACGTTCCCAATATATTGGTTTGAATAAAATCATCAGGAGCATCAATGGATCTGTCAACGTGGCTTTCAGCTGCAAAATTAACAATGGCATCAGGTTGATATTTTTCAATTAATTCAGCAACTAAATCATTGTCGCCTATATCACCTTGAACAAATGTATAATTTTCATTATTGTTGATTGAAGATAAGGTGTCTAAATTGCCAGCATAAGTGAGTTTATCTAAATTAATTATGGTGCGATTTTTTTGTAAAACTTGTTGTAATATAAAGTTACCACCAATAAATCCTGCGCCACCCGTGACGAGCCATGTTTCAGCCATTAAAAATTCCTAAATTTCAAAATACGCGATTATATCATATTCCTTAATATCAGGTCTTATTTTTAACTATTTATTAGCAACAAATCAACTAGCATAGATGTGTTGCAACAATCACTGCTATACTTTGCTTTTTAAAAGCTTATAAAACATGTCAATAATAACTCGAAATCTCAATATGAAACCACAATCTCATCAATATTGGATAGATATTATGAGAGAATCAAAATATTTAAATTACACTCATGATCATTACAATTCAGGAGAATTAGTCACACGTTTAGAAGAAAAAACAGCCCAATTATTGGGCAAAAAAAAGGCGTTGTTTTTTCATAAAGGTGTAGCCGCTCAGTTGGTTGCATTAAAAGTGTCTGCAGAACTCCAGAATAATAATAAAGTGATACTGCATCCTAACAGCCACATTGCAGTTGATGAGAGTAATGCTTATCAACAGCTCATGGGATTGACTGGAATCGAATTGGGTTCGGTATTTGAACCTTTTAACGAAAAAGAGGTATCAAATGTGACTGAAAAAGCGGCTTCTCTTGTTGTGGAATTGCCCTTACGTCGAGCTGGTTTTAAATTAACACCATGGAATGAATTGTTAAACATGCAACAATGGGCAAAAGACACCAAAACACATTTTCATTTGGATGGTGCAAGACTATGGGAGTCTACACATTTTTATCAAAAATCTGTAGGTGAAATTTCCACATTATTTGATTCGGTTTATGTATCATTTTATAAAGGTTTAGGTGGTTTATCAGGTGCTATATTGTCTGGCAATTCAGATTTTATTGATAAGTGCAAAGTATGGCGAAGTCGCATAGCAGGAGATTTATACTCTGCATTTCCTATGTTGATCACTGCGCTTGAAGGTCTAGATAATGAACTAATCAAAATTCCGAATTGGGTGATGCGGGCGCAAGAAATTGCAAAACTATTAAATGCTATTGAAGGCATTTCAGTTGATAAACCGCACACCAATGGTTTTTTAGTTTATGTTGAAGGTGATTTAGGTACACTGAATAAAAAAGCTCAATTTTTATCTGAACAGTTGAATCTTAAATTGTTTTTTAAATTTATGCCCACAGAAATGAGTCATATTCAAAAAGCGGAATTGCAAGTGGGTTCAGGGTCAGATGATGTGAATAATGATGAAATAATTCAATATTTTACATCATTAATGAGTAACTAGTCTGATCTTTTGTCTATGCGCTTTCTAAATTCTTGTGCACTCTCTTTTCGCTCTGAATATCGATCCACCATATAGTTTTTATTGTCTCGAAGTAGTAAGGTAAATTTAACCAATTCTTCCATTACATCTGTAATACGGTCGTAATAAGATGAGGGTTTCATGCGGTTATTTTCATCAAATTCTAACCACGCTTTTGCAACCGATGATTGATTTGGAATGGTGACCAAACGCATCCAACGGCCTAAAATTCTTAATTGATTGACGGTATTAAACGATTGTGATCCTCCATTAACTTGCATAACAGCTAAAGTTTTACCTTGTGTTGGTCTGACACTGCCAATGGATAAAGGAACCCAATCAATCTGCGCTTTCATGATACTTGTCATCGACCCATGGCGTTCAGGTGAACACCAGACCATGCCTTCTGACCACGTAACAAGTTTATGCAGTTCTTGAACTTTAGGGTGTGAACCATCGTTTGTATCAGGTTGTGGTAAATCTTTGGGATTGAAAATTTTGGTTTCAGCACCAAAATATTCCAATATCCGTGCTGCCTCCTCAATCGTTAAACGGCTGAAGGAACGCTCTCGTAATGATCCATACATCAATAAGATTTTTGGAGCATGAGTGCTTTTATCGGCAACAAATAATTTGTCTTTATTTATCGGATTAATGACTTCTGAGTCAATATTAGGGAGATTTTTCATTTTTTAAACCAATGTTGTGTTCGGTTGGCAAATGCCACCAAGGAGAGCATCACAGGAACTTCTACTAAAACGCCGACTACTGTTGCCAAAGCTGCACCAGAATTGAGTCCAAATAATGCAATAGCGACAGCGACAGCTAACTCAAAAAAGTTGGAAGTCGCAATCATACAGGCAGGAGCGGCAATGTTATGCGGAAGTTTGATTCTTTTGGCGATGACATAACTGATGGCAAAAATGCCGTAAGTTTGAATGATTAGTGGTATCGCAATAAGGCCAATAGCCATAGGATTGTCTAAAATAGTTTGTGCTTGGAAACCAAATAACAGCACAACGGTTGCCAATAAACCCATGATGGAAAAAGGTTTGATTTTATGCAACAAGGAATCTATGTGTTTCTCGTTGTTATTTTTATTTAAAATTTTTCTGGTTACAATACCGGCAATTAATGGTAATAAAACGTATAAAACAACGGATAAAACCAGCGTATCCCATGGTACGGTAATGTCTGAAATACCCAATAAAAATGCCGTTAATGGAGCAAAGGCAAAAATCATGATCACGTCATTAACTGATACTTGAACCAAGGTATAATTGGCATCACCTTTAGTCAATTGGCTCCAAACAAACACCATAGCGGTACAGGGTGCAACGCCCAATAAAATCATACCAGCAATGTATTCGTTAGCGGTTTGTGGGTCGACTAAATTGGCAAAGAAAATTTTAAAAAACAGCCAGCCCATAAAGGCCATACTAAAAGGTTTGACTAGCCAATTAATAATAACGGTTAAAATAATTCCCTTGGGCTTTTTGGTGACTTCTTTAAGTGATGCAAAGTCGATTTGTACCATCATTGGATAAATCATAATCCATATAAGTAGTGCAACAGGCAGGTTCACATGTGCATATTCTAATTGTGCAAAAAATTCAAATGCACCAGGCACCAATTTACCTAACATAACGCCAATAATTATGCTTATTCCAACCCAAAGGCTTAAATACCGTTCAAAAATGCCCATTAATTTATTTCTCCTGCTTGGTTAAATATGTTGTTAATCTCAGTATATGTTTTATTCTCAATACTCAATTGACTCATTTTTTTAATCCTATTTTCTAGAGTATTTATGACGCTATCAAATACTTTAGGTCTATCTTCTGCAGTGATATCAGCATGAGTCGGATCAGGTAAACCCCAGTGAATTTTTATCGCTTTTCCTAACCACAAAGGACAGGCTTCTTTGGCGGCATTGTCACATACTGTAATAGTTATATCAGGAACAAAATCACCTAAATCGTCCCATGAATTGCTGATTAAATCCTGCGTATCATAGCCGTGTCTCGCTAAGTTTCTAAGGGTTTCAGGATGGACCTTACCAGCCGGAGCTGATCCAGCACTTCTGACATGTATAGACTCGTCACAAAGTTTTCGTGTTATGGCTTCGCCTAAAATACTGCGGCATCTATTGTGCGTGCAGATAAATAATATTTTCATAATTTTTTGATAATCTTTAACAGCATTTTGGTCGGTTAGTGCTTTTTTGTAACCGTGATAAACAGCACTTGAAAAAGCTTTGATTGGATTTCTTCGTTTGTGAAATTATATTTTTCGCCCATTCATCTAATTCTGGATTAATCGAATAATAGACCCATTGATCTTGTTTTCGCGAAGTGACGATGCCACAGGTTCGTAATTGGGCCAAGTGCCTAGATATCTTCGGTTGAGAAACATCCAATGCATCGGTTAATTCACAGACACACAATTCACCTTCTTTATCAATCAACAATAGACTTAGTAATCGGGTTTCATCTGCTAGGCATTTATAAAAATTTACTGGGTTCATT
>JBGCFT010000187.1:0-27332 GCA_045107085.1 Marinicellaceae bacterium
TTGTGGGGAATTTCTGTACACTCAAGTTGAAAAGGAAGGCATGATGGGAGGTATTGATAAACAGCGCATTGAGCAAGTCATTAAAACTTCAGATGTTCCTGTCACTGTTGCAGGCGGCATTACAAGTTATGCCGATCTTCAATGGATTAATAAACTTGGTGCTAATTCTCAAATTGGAATGGCTATTTATTCAGGTAAAATGTGTTTGAACAAAGCCTTTTTATCATTAATAGATTTTAAAAAAATGTCTTTAATTCCAACCATAGTTCAAGATAAAAAAACAAAAAAAGTATTAATGATGGCCTACAGCTCAGAAGAATCGCTGCTGCGTGCTTTAACTAAAAAAACAGGGACTTATTACTCACGTTCTAGAAATGAATTGTGGACCAAAGGGTTAACTAGCGGCAATACGCAAAAACTGATGAACGTTGATGTCGATTGTGATGGTGATACAATTTTATTTCAAATTGAGCAACTTGATAATGCTTGCCATTTTGATAGGTATAGTTGTTTTGCTTCTCAAACCAAACAATATTCATTAAATTATTTAGATGAAATTTTTGAAGAAAGATTAACTAACTCTGATAATACTAAGTCATTTACCAAAATATTATTTGAAAACAAAGACCTACAAATTGAAAAGCTCAATGAAGAATGCCAAGAGCTCATCGAAGCAACTGAGCACAATCATGTCCGTTGGGAAGCAGCAGATTTACTCTATTTTACTTTGATTATGGCCAAATCAAAAGGCGTCAGTATTACCGAAATCATTAACGATTTAAGGAGTAGAAATAATGTTTATTAAGGCAAAAGATTTCATACGCCCAACAATCAGTAACCTACAAACAGTTGAAGGCACCGTTAAAACAATACTTGATGACATCAAAACCCATGGCGATAAATCGGTTAATCACTGGAGTAATAAAATAGATGGTTGTCATGCTAAAATTATTCCATTGCTTGCTTTTGACGACTATGAGTTAGATACAGAGCTTGCAGAGGCGATAAAATTTGCACACAAAAGGATTAAAGTATTTTCAGAGTTTCAATCTAAAGACTTAACAAATGATCACTATACTGATGATATCGGCGATTTTGGATACATATACCAACCCATTGAACGCATTGGTGCTTATATTCCTGGCGGCAGATTTCCATTGATTTCTACTGCTTTGATGACATTAACGCCAGCGCAAGTAGCGGGTTGTCCTGTGCGAATAGCGTGTTCACCATCTGATCACCCTGCTCTTTTGGCAGCTGCATCATTAGCTGGTGCAACAGAGTTTTTACACTTAGGTGGAGCACAAGCCATTGGCGCTTTAAGTTATGGATTTAAACACATCGAACCGGTTAATATGATTGTTGGACCTGGCAATGCTTATGTCAATGCGGCAAAAGCACAAGTTCAAGCGCACACCAAGATAGATACTTTAGCAGGACCAAGCGAATTAATGATTTATGCCAATACATTAAAAAATACAGAATGGATTATGTATGATGCATTGGCTCAAGCCGAACACGATACTGATGCAGTTAGCATCGTTGTCAGCACATCAAAACAACTGTTAGAAAACCTTTACACCTGTACAAACGCCCATGAATCCGGGATTGAGTTAATCCAAAACAATCAAATTCAATTTATTCTTGCAGATAACAATGAACAAGCCATCACCATTATTAATGACTATGCGCCTGAACATTTATTGATTACAGATGCAAAAATTGACAGTAAACTATTTAGCAATTATGGATCATTGTTTATCGGAGAAAACTCTGCTGTTGCTTTTGGAGATTATTGTGCTGGTCCCAACCACACTTTACCAACAAATGGCGCTGGGAAAAACTCAGGTGGTTTAAGTGTTCACCAGTTTTTAAAAGTACTTTCAACTCAAAAAATAAATGATGCTGGCAGAAAAAAACTATCAAAAACATCTGCCGTTTTAGCGCAAGCTGAGGGTTTGGTTTTTCATCAAGAAAGCGCAATAGTTCGGGGATGAAAATCCATATTAGAACAGCGTTAACGACAGAAGCAAAATATTTAACTGAATTAGCAATGGCCTCAAAATCATATTGGGGCTATTCTGCAGAATTTATGAAAAACTGTCGAGAAGAATTATCTGTCACCAATAGCAAAATCAATGACAAGACATTTTATTATCAGGTAGCAGAAAGTAACGGAAAGAAACTGGGTTTTTATGCCCTAGAAAAATTAACGGTAAGTACAATTGAGTTGGAGGCATTATTCGTGAAACCTGCTTTTATTGGCAAAGGAATTGGCAAAGCATTGATTAACCATGCCAAAAATCTTGCACTTCAATTAGGTGCAAAAACGATGGTTATACAAGGCGACCCCAATGCCATAGAATTTTACCTTGCAGCTGGGGCAAAACAAGTAGGAGAACTAGAATCAGGTAGCCTGCCAGGAAGGTTTTTACCTCTTTTTGAAATGGATTTATAATCTAGTCCATCCATTGCAAAAAGCATTCAAATCTGTATAAACATTAAATTTTATTTTTAAGATTAACAACCAACTGATCTGTGTATTGCATGACCACATCTGAGGCCTGATCGGTTGCATTCAATGATGTATAGTTTATTTGTGAACCAAATCCAGTGCCGATGCTATCACCCGTTTTAATATCATAGGTATCAATATCAACTTGCGCATTAACCAGTTCTGTTGCGCGACCTGCATACAAGAGTTCTTGAGATCCAACGTAATTAACATTAGCAATAATCATCGCTTGACCACCATTTTTTTCAATAAGGCGTTTGATTTCAGCTAAATCTAATCCTTGTTCAAGCTGCTGTTGCATTCCTGAAATAAATTGTTCATTCATAACTTTAACGCCCTGTTGCTTTAATTGACTCTCAATAATTTTTTCTATTGGATTGGCTACAGCTGGATCACCAAAGGCAATCACAGCAACTCCCTTATTTAGTTTTATGATTGGTGTTTTTTTAACTTCTATTTGCTTTGTTAGCGGTGCATGTGTCTCAACCTGAACAGGGGGAGTGGTCATCTTACTTTCAACAATGCCATTATTTTGTTTTGTGGGATTGTGCGCAACAGATTGTAATGTCGTTGTATCAATTTCTGATAACTGCATATCTTGCGCATGATTTGATTGTGAAGTTGATGACAATTGAGCTTGTTTTAGATCATTGTTTAATTGGCCTTTGTTGGGTTGAACAACATCTATTTGAAATCCGCTATTATCCTCTCTAGATTGAATATTATGTGCCAATTCTTCGTTGTCTTGGTTTTTAGGAAAATCAATGAGTGAAGAATTATCAACTTTAGCAACATCTTCTTGATCATCTTCAGCAAACATGTCACTCATATTGGCCATTAAATCTGTTTTATCATCATTATTTGAATTAATGTTTTCAGAATTTTGATTTGAATCGCTTGAATTTGAATTGTTTGGATTAATACCATTTTCAGTATTATTATCAACAATTTGTTGTTGTGCCAAGAGTTCATTGTCAATGAGGGCAACAGATTGATTTTCGTTCTTATTTGATGGAAAAGGTAAGTAACCATTATAATATCCTACAGAAGCGGCGCCGACTACTGCAAATAAAGTGGCTGCAACCAACCAAGATTTACTTGATTTTTGTTTGGATGGTAACATTGTATTTTGTTGAGTAATAGCCGCCGCACCACTTGGCAAGGTTACTTGTTCAGAAATATTTGATTTGTTTTTCTCTGGATGATTGAATTGAACAGCGCCTTTTCTTAAAGAAGAAATGGGTTGTTTATCGCAGACATTTCCCAAATCTCTTATGATCTCTTCACAAGATTGATACCTTTCTTCTGGTGATTTAGCAATCATCTTGTTAAGAATATATGAGGTTTTCTTATCAACTTTTTTATTTAGAGCCCTAATATCAGGAATTTCAGACTGAACAACCTCTAGCATTAAACCCAAGGGACTGTCATTTTCAAACGGTACCTTACCTGCCAACATTTCATAAAAAACAATGCCCAAAGAAAATATATCTGAACGGGCATCTACTTCTTTACCTATACAAACTTCTGGAGAAAGATAACCTGGTGTTCCAACAAACTCTCCTGTATTTGTAAGCTTATCTCCATACTCCCTGGTTCTGGCAATACCAAAATCTACTATTTTCAAAGTACCATTATCAGTTATCATAATATTGGCAGGTTTAATATCTCTGTGCACCAAATCTTTCTTATGAGCAGCTGATAAACCTCTGCAAGCTTGTTTAAGAATATTCTTGGCGTGTTGCACAGACAAAGCATTTCCGCCCTGTATGATATCGTCCAAAGACTGTCCGTCAATGTATTCCATGGCAAAAAAAGGTTGATTTTGTTCTTTACCAATATAATAAATTTGAATCACATTGGGATCGTTTAAAGCAGCAGTTGCCTTGGCCTCTCTCGTAAAGCGTTCGACAAGATCATCATCATTAAGCAGGTGCTCTCCTAAGCATTTGATAGCCACTTTACGATTCAATGAAGGCTCCCAGCCTCTATAAACCACACCCATACCACCACGTCCTAATTCTGCAGTAACTTCATAATGTCCAAATTTTTTCATGTTTTTCACCTTAACAAATACTTGCGTACACGAGTATTCCAATCTTTTTCGAATTCAAGCACATATTCTACACAAAATCATTGAATTCAAACTTAATAAAGCCTAAATAAAAGTGTGAACCAGTTCTCTATTCATCACAGCTATTTGCTTATATTATCACGTATAGTTAACATTTTTTTACAAATATTAAAATTATAGAGTCCTTTGGGAAATAATGTAGCTTGAGATAAATAATTAAAGCTTTGTTCAAAAGTGGCTTATTATTTATATTCCTTAGAAGTAATCTCACATCTTTTATAAACTAAGCTTGAGGTCGTTGCTTATGGCCTTATATAATATAGGTTTTCAATGGAACCACAAACTTGTTAGATAAAACACGCCAAAATTTATGTACCTTACCTGATGTTGCAGCTGATGTTAAAGCCAAAGTTGCAGGAAAATTAGAGTGGGTTGGTATGTCTGAAATTGAAATGCCCATTCAACTGAATGCAGATGTTGATGTTCCTTCAACCATTGCCCGTGTTCGTGCTGAAGTCAGTTTAGATGATGAAAGTAAACGTGGGATTCACATGTCTCGTTTGTATTTGGCTTGCGATGAAATGTTCAGCAACAACATTATAGATTTCTCTAGTTTGGCAAAATTAACCCAAGAATTTTTAACAAGTCACAATGATTTAAGCAACAATGCCTTAGTTGAAGTCGATTTTGATGCGTTGATTCGAAGAAATGCTTTAATCAGTAATAATTCAGGATGGCGTTGTTATCCAGTTACCCTGTTAATGGTCAGAGAAAAAGATCAAATAAAACACGTGGAATTGGACTTTAGTGTTACTTATTCAAGTACCTGCCCTTGTTCTGCAGCTTTAGCAAGAAGCTTAATTCAAGAAAACTTTAAACAATCTTTTTCAAAAGACAAATTAGACTTTGATGAAATCTTGGACTGGATTGGAAGTGAAGATGGTATCAATGCCACTCCACATGCCCAAAGATCAACTGCACACATTAGAACAATACTGAAAACAGATTGTCATCAAATACCGCTAACGCAGTATATAGATTTAGTTGAAGATGCATTACAAACAGTTGTTCAAGCGGCAGTTAAGCGTGAAGATGAACAAGAGTTTGCACGAATTAACGCTAAAAATCTATTATTTTGTGAAGACGCTGCACGTAGAATCAAACAGGTTCTTGAGAAACAAAAAAATATTGATGGATTTTGGTTAAGAGTGCATCACCATGAAAGCCTTCATCCACATGATGCCACTGCTGAGGCCAGCAGTGACTAACATAGATATAAATATTGAGTCTGTAAGATTAGAAGATGTCATTGATATTAGACATGAAATATTACGTGCAGGCCAACCAAGAAGCAGTTGCTATTACCCAGAAGATTCTTTTAAACAAACCATTCATTTCGCTGCAGTTTCTAGCAATGACATTGTTGGTGTGGCATCGGTGTATAAAGAATCCCACCCTGATTTTTCATTAAAACAATCTTGGAGAATTCGTGGAATGGCGGTTCAAGAAATATTGCAAGGGCAAAATATTGGTACGCAATTATTAGAAAGCTGTGTTAATCATGCCATTAAAATGAAAGCAGATGCCATTTGGTGCAATGCCAGAATTAATGCAGTAAAATTTTACAAAAACAGTGGATTTAAAATCATAGGGGACGAATTTGAGTTACCTAATATAGGACCACATTTTTTATTAGCCAAAAACCTAGGGATTCACATTGGACAAAGCCACTTTCTTGAAATAGCAAAAAAACTTTTTAATAAAAAACAATCCATTCCTGTTCCACAACCAAAAATTAATTCTTGATATTTTATAATTCAACCCTATAAAGCAACTTCAATAGAGAACAATATTTATTATGAGCGAAAATTTCAAACAATATATTTGTGTAGTCTGCGGCCTTATTTATGATGAAGCTGAAGGCTTGGAAGAAGACGGTATAGCACCAGGTACTAAATGGGAAGATGTACCTGATACTTGGACCTGTCCAGATTGTGGCGTCACCAAAGACGACTTTGAACTATTAGAAGATTAATATCTGCATGTTAATGGTATTTGGTTGATTTTCATATTGCTCGAACATTGCCAAGTCAAATCTCCGCTTTCCGTAATTTTTGGAGTTAACTTTATCCACTCTGAAGTCGAACCATTTTCAGATATATAGATCGTTAGCTCTCCATTTTTAGGATTATAAAGCTTGTCTTCTGATTGAGTAAAAACTTGAGACGTGAATTCAGAGCTTGGAAAGGTTGAATGTTCAATGAAATATTCACTGATCATAGCTTTGTCGGAATTGGCATAAAATAATTTTTCAGATACTTTTGCTCTAACACTGTAATCTTCATAAGCAGGAATAGCATACGCACCTAAAACTCCAATCACGACAAGAGATAAATAGGTGCTCGTTACAGACATACTTTCAAACAGACTGTACTCATAAGACAAGCGCAAAGTCATTGCATCATTTGAAGAATCCATGGCAAAGCCAAAACGCCCTTTATTGGGCAGTTGAAGTTGTTGAGCCGTAGGAAAAGCAAATAGATCTATTTCAAGATTTACAAAATTTGCTAAAAAGTGAACGACAGTCAAATAAGTATGGTATGAATCTCTTTGTATATCTCTTACCTCCGCACTATAGGCGAATATCGATGAGTCCCAATCCACTTGTTGTGATGTTAACCAATGGCTTAGCTTTTGTTTATTATTGCTGTTGGCTCTATCCGCTAAAACCTGAGGAGTTAGAGCTTGGATGAGATAATCTCCTTCAATTTGATAATACATGTACTGTTTCATATCCAATAAGCTCAATATTTCTGGTTCATCTTGGTCGTCACCAAAAACAAGAGTTTCAAACTCCTTTGTAGAAAAAACAGATTCATTAATTTTGACACCTGCTAAAGTTTTTTGACTTGATTGGGTTTTAAAAGCTTGGCTAAGCTTGCTTAGCATTTCATCATGCGCTTGTTTGTCATTTATCTTACTGGCAAACCATGTACCTGAGTCATCTGTCACCATGACTAATTTTTGCCCATAAATGCCATAAATTTCATTTAAAGGCACGGTTAAAAACTGGTTGATTTTTTCTATGTATGCATATACTTGCTGCTTTAAAGTTTCAGAATCTTCATTAAAAGACATGGCCCAATTAAATCCTTGTTGTATTTGTGTCATACTGGGCATAGCAAATTGCCAAACACTCCTTGGGTTTCCAGCCGTTTCAAAATCATAAACAGAGTTAACTTTAGGCATGAATTTTCTCACGCCAACATCTGGCATAGCAAGGTGCATAATAAATTCGCTCTTGCCATTTTTTGAAGCAGAGCCTAACCATAAAAATTCCATTTGATCTAATCCAAACTGACTAACCATTTGCATTTCAGAAGATGGAATGAATCCTTTATTTTGCTCATAAATCGCTTCTATATTTAACCATAATTCCATATTTTTTCCAGATTGATCAACACTGTTTTCAAATGACATTATTTTATCTAGCTCAGATGCATGTGTTTTTTGAGCCAGCAAAGCTGTCAATCCTTTTTGTGAGGCAGTTAAACCAGAAAAAATAGCTAGCCTACCAGAACTCTCTTCAAAAGATAAATAAACGGGCATCATTGTCACCATTAACGAAGCTTTTCCTTCATCATCAAAGTTATTAATAATGGATACTTGCGACCCTGCGACATTTGAAACCGACTCAATTAAAGCCGATAAATCTTTCAAACTGGTTTGCTTCAATGTGGTTGCAATTAGTGTATTAGGCACCATTGATTTATCTGTGGCATTAGTGATAGCTATCTCGAGAGGCGTCACCATATTTTGCACTATTGTTTTAACAGGAAAAACGGCCTCAGGCGGCATAAACTCTCCGAAAGTTTCAATAAATCCAGCCTTAATGTTTTCAAGTTGTAATTGATTGTGCTCTAAAGATTGAACAGGATGCAATGCATCTCCTTTAGCTTCAAAAAACAATTGCCAAAGTGAAGGAAGTCTTAGATAAGCCAATGTGTCACCTGGTAGCTTATTGCGAAGCCATGAAACATTTTCCAAGTTTGTGGTTATTTGTTTTGATTCTTGTTGACTCGATATATTGCCAGTGTTGTCGCAAGCTGTAAGAAACACTAAAAGACTGACAAATAGAATAATTGAATGATTTTTCATAGTTTTTGGCCAATTTGATTAATGTCCGTATTATGAATCAGTCATTGTTTAATCACAAGTTTTAGTTTTAGCTAACCTATGCTCATCGTAGTTTTAAACTAAGTAAATGTTTAAATGATTTTGGAAGTTTAACCTCTACTAAGCACAGAAAATTTACATTTTTTATAATTTTCCTTACAATGCTTACATGTCTGAAATTATTCTCACCACACTTAACTCAAAATACATTCACTGTGCTTTTGGTCTGCGTTATTTATATGCCAATTTAGGGGGATTAAAGCCTCAATGTACAATTCAAGAATATACCATTCACGAAAGGCCATTGGATATAGTAGAAAAATTACTCAGTAAAAACCCGAAAATTATTGGCTTTAGTGTGTATATCTGGAATGTTGTAGAGACTGGACAATGTATTGAGTTAATCAAACAAATTGATTCAGATGTTAAAATTGTTGTGGGTGGTCCTGAAGTCAGTCATGTTCCTGATAATCCTGATTGGTTAAATCTAGTGGACTACGTCATTACCGGTGCTGGTGAATTACAGTTTAAATCTCTGTGTTCTCAATTATTAAACAATCAAAAGCCTTTAGAAAGTGTTATTCCTGGCATACCTTTGCCATTAGAGCAGCTTGAAATGCCCTACCAATATTATGATTCTGCAGACATTAAAAATAGAATAGTCTATGTTGAAGCTTCACGTGGGTGTCCGTTCAAATGTGAATTTTGCTTGTCTTCATTGGATAAAACATCTAAATCCTTTAGCATCGAGTTATTTTTAATTGAAATGGAAAAGTTAATTCAAAGAGGAGCCAATCATTTTAAATTCATCGATAGAACATTTAACTTAAAGGTTAAAACAACTGTTGCTATCCTTGAGTTTTTTCTCGAAAAAGTGAGCGATGAAATGTCAATACATTTTGAAGTTATTCCAGATAGGTTGCCCGAAAAATTAAGAGATATTCTAGCAAAGTTTCCAGAACATGTGTTGCAGTTTGAAATAGGTGTTCAAACTTTTGATCCGAAAATTCAAGAGCTTATATCAAGAAAACAAGACAATGAAAAAACATGTGAAAATTTGATCTGGTTACGTCAAAATACAAATGCGCATATTCATGCTGATTTAATATTCGGGCTGCCCAGTGATACGCTTGATAATTTTGCCAACAGTTTTGATAAGTTAGTTAGTTTGAATCCGCAAGAAATACAATTAGGCATTCTAAAAAGATTACGTGGCGCTCCGATAAATAGACACACTGAAGAATATCAGATGGTTTATAACACCAATCAGCCCTATAACATTTTATCAACAAAAGACATTGATTTTAATACCATGCAAAGGGTCAATAGATTTGCCAGATTTTGGGATATGATTGGAAATTCAGGGCGTTTTGGCAATACAAAACAATTGATTTTTGCTAATCAACCATTTCATAACTTTATGAAATTATCAGATAATTTGTACCTTACCGAAGGAAGTTCTTGGAAAATATCTTTAAGAAGACTGTTTAAATTAATCTATCAACAATTGCTGACTGTTTTAGAGATTGATAAAAAATTGGCTTTTGAAACACTTGAAAAAGATTATATTCATTGCAATCAGAAGGGAAAGCTTGAACATCTTTTAAAGATTGAAAATAAAGCAAGCAAAGCAGGAATTAGAAATAAGAGACAATTGCAACACTCAACCGACTAGAGGGGGAGGATTACGAGCCAGTGTCCGGCTGCAAAAGTCTCAAGCTTTTACATGAATGAAGCTGCCTTATAAATTAACAACTTCTTTTTCACAAATATATAAACAACATTATAGAATGCTTTATAGATTTTGTAAAAATATATTATTTAAAAAAGCCACTTAAAAGACCTGAACCACTTTTTAAAATATCTTTCATGTCAACATCACCGTCACCATCGCTATCTAACATACCTTCAATCATACCCATCTTTTTTGGTTGTTGTCTTTGAATCGTTTCTTGCTCTTGACGTAATAAATCTTGCAGACCATTCGCACCCACATTATTTTGCTGCTTGGCCTTACCCAAAGCACCCATAACCATAGGAGCTAACATCGACATTAAATCACCAGCACTTTGACCGCCTAAGCCTGTGGCTTTGCCCAGTTGTTGTTGCACATTGCTTTGCTTGTTGCCAAAAACATGTCCTAGTATTTTTCCACCATCTTGCATAGAAGAACCACCCAGTAAATTTCCAAGGTTTCCTAAAATACCACCATCAGAATGATTTCTTTCTAACGCACCTGCTAAATCTTCTGCGCCTTTTTGAGAGCTTGCATTGCGTTTTATCGCAGCTAAAATCATGGGTACAGCAACAGCTGCAGCTCTTTTTACGCCATCATTGTCTCCGCCAACTTTTTTTGCTACTTGTTCCATCATACTTGATCCCATTTGCTGGGTAATCATATCCAAAATTCCGCTCATAGTTTTTTCTCTGTAAATTAAAATGGATATCTTATCAGAGAATAAATAATTAATTGTATTTAAATTGTAAACAATAATTAAACAGCTATTCATTGTTACAGTACAATAATATTTTTAATCAAAGAAACTTCATTGCAAAACTTCATATACATATCATCGCTATTATTATTAGGAGTGTTATTGAGGCGTATAAATGTGTTCCCAAAAAACACTTCACAGGTTTTGAATCAATTCGTAATCTATGTTTCTTTACCTGCATTAGTGCTGATCACCATACCACAAATTGATTTAAACCTTCTACTCTTACCGGTAGCCATTGTTCCTTGGGTTTTATTGGTTGTTTCTGTTGTGCTTTTATTAATCTGTTCCAAAATTTTCAAATGGAACAACAATACTTTGGCTGCTTTGCTTTTAATTGTTCCATTGGGTAATACTTCGTTTCTTGGCATACCAATGGTGAAAAGCTTTTTTGGTGAGGGCATGGTTGCTTATGCTTTAATTTACGATCAGTTAGGTTCTTTTTTAGCACTGGCACTTTATGGATCTATTGTCTTAGCAATATTTGACAAAACTCAAATCCAAAAAAATAAAAAAATTGTCTTAAAAAACGCCTTGAAAATAGTGATCACGTTTCCTCCTTTTCTCTGTCTTTTAGTTGCTCTGTATTTACGCAAGTTAGAATTACAGCCCATTTACTTTAATTTATTAACACCATTGGCCTCTACCTTAGTTCCAGTGATTATGATAGCTGTTGGATTCCAACTTTCTCTTAAATTAGATTCTGGGAAAATGACACCATTTGCAGTTGGCTTATTAATTAAAATGTTTATTGCACCAGCAGTGGCATTATTTGTGTTTGTTGTTTTAGACTTAAAGGGTGAAATCTATCAAGTAATTGTATTTGAGGCAGCAATGCCACCTATGATTTCTGCAGGAGCTCTGGCAATTATTGCCAATTTATCACCCAGGTTAACAGCAGCAATGTTAGCATTTGGTATTCTTTTATCTTTTATAAGTTTGCCAATATTTTATTCTATAATAACCCAATTGCTTTAATGAATAAAAATCTAGTCTTTATCATAAATCACTAACTGTGAATGATACATTTCTGCTTGTTGATAGGCTTGAAGCGCATTATCAGGCTCACCCACAGCATCAAAGTATTGAGCCAGAAGTTTATAGGTTTGCGACTGAAGTTGAAGATCTAAACTTTTATCAAGGTAATCTTTTGCCTTGGCCCACAGTTTATTTTGTAAACTTAATTGACCAAGTATTTGCAACAATAGTGCATTGTTGGCATTCTTCTTTAACCATTTTTCTGCAGTTTTTATTTTATCTTGACCGTCTAAACTTAATTGGCGCCAAATATTTAAAAGCTCATCTGAAAAATTCTTCGCCATGTTATTTTCGATTAAAGTCGCCACTTGTTCGGTCATCCCAAGTTTTAAACCTGTCAATGAGTAAGCATGAATATAATCAATATTAAGCTTTTGATTTTTATCTAAACTGTTCCATGTGGATTGCAGCTCAGATTCATTATTCGCATGTTGTAATTGTTGAGAAATTGAATGATGAGAAAGCTGGTTTACTTGCTCATAACCCATAATATCAAGCTTTTGAACTTTTGGCAGGACTTCTCTTAATTGATGCCATTGGTTATCATTTTGGCTCGCTTGCACCATTATATGAAGAGCTCTGGGATTGTTTGGATAGCTGTGCAGTATGCGATTAAGTAATGCTATTGCTTTGGTATTCTCTCCAATCTTTACCCACAATTCACTTCTGGTTAAATCTACTGTAAGTGGGTTATCAGTATTATTTTCAGCATCATCAAGATAGTTGAACGCTTCAGCAATCTTATTTTGAGCTATAGCAGCTCTGGCTGCAGCCATAAAACCCAATTCAGGAGTCGGGCTATTTTTAGTAGAGGAAATGAGTAGTTTTTCAGCCTGTTTCCAATGTCCTTCAGACAGAGCTAATAATCCCTTAGCAAAACATTTTCTTGAACGATTGGTTGACAGATTTCGTAATGTTTTTTTAGGTAGCTTGATTAAAAAAATAGTCAGCCATATAAGTAAAATCAAAGAAAAAATCAAAGCAAGCGCAACGATAAATCGCATTTCTACTTCATATCCTGCAAAGCGAAAGTAGACATAACCAGGATCTTCCATTAGCCAAGGAGTCACCAAAGCAGCGGCTAATGTTAGAGCAATAATGATACAAATAGTAAATAACTTTTTCATAATCGATTACTTCTCTTCAATATTATTAGATGGTGTGGTTTTTAACTTTGATTCAAAAGGAATATCAGCTTGATCGAAACCAGAACTATTCAATGATTGAATGCTAGTTAAATTATTTAAAAGATTAGGGTAGACAGGATTAACTTTGATGGACTTTAACTCAGTTAATTTTGAAAGAATATCAGTTGATTGATTGTTAAAGTTATTACTTATTGTTGAGGTTAAGTTATCAATTTCTTGTTCCCACATGGTTTGATTCTTTTTCATTAAAGCCACTTTAAGCAAGCTGAAGTGGTTATTTATTTCAAGGAATACTTTTTCTTTTTCCGTGCTAGAAATTTGTTGGACATTTTCATCATTTACTTTTCTAATAACAATGAGTTTATCGAACCAAGATGAATCTTCAGTTGTATCGCCTACATTTGAAAGGGTTGTATTATCTGTTTTGAAACTTAATTGGCTACTTTGATCTTTTAGCTGGTCAATTACTTTGCTTACTTTTGATACATCAATGAGTGGATTTGAGATTAAGTCCTGATAAGTCTCCTCTAAACTTTTTGAAATTGAAGCATATCCCTCTCCTTCTAATATTGAAAGCTGTTCGATTGTTTTACTCAAAAACTCTTGCCCCTTTTCACCGTTTTCATAAATGCTGAAATTTTGGTATGCCATTTTAAGAAAGTGTTCAGCTAATTCATAGGCATAACTTCGTGTCACCCTGATGCTTTGATTGCTTGGGGTTTCAGAATTTTTACTCATCTTTTGTGATAACTCTTGTATGGCTTTATTATTTTTTGAATTGTTATTCTTTACTGTGTTTTTTACTTGGTCAAGCACAATAGATTGTGATGATAGAACTGTTTTTAACTCTTCAATTTGTTCGAGTAATTTTGAATCATCATAATCATTAACTGTAGCATTGCTATCATTGGTATTTAAATTTGTAGCTATATTTTCTATACTTTTTAATTGTTGTTGTAATTCAATATTAGTTTTTTGTATTTGATTTATTTTAGTAGAAAGTTGATTGAATTTTTGATTGGTGTTTTTTTCAACTTCTGCAACAGGCTCTTGCCAACTCAAATCATTGGGCTTTGATAATTCAGCATTCTTTTGCATCTGCATATACAAATAAGCACTGACAGTCAAGGATGATGCCGCCAGTAAAAAAGCAATAAATGATAAAAAAGAACCTTTTTTAATGATAACTTTAGAGTTATCTACAATTGCTTGGTCTTTTTCTGGTGCATCAATTGTTTCTAGTTCTTCAACTTTTATATCTGACTCTTGTTGTTTGTCGCTCATGTTCTTACTTAAAGATTTAAGAAAGAGTATTGTAACATCAACTCTTATGGGACGAAAAGAATTAACTATACAGAATAAACATATGGAATTTTAGGTATAGCTAGACTCAATTAAGGAATTTTGACCAGGTTTTGCCGCATATTTCTCTCACAGTATTAATTTGTGCTTCATCAAAAGCGGGAAATTCTATTATCTCACTCAAGCCCGATAAATTGAAATTATGACTTTTTCTTAACTCCTGATTTTTTGAAACGATTCTGCTACCAACTTTATATTCTTCATTAAAGTTTTTACAATGTGGTAAATTATCTACATTATGATCAATACCACATAATTTTATGATTCCATTTATTATCTCATTTGGACTACTACACAAGCTATCATAATTTATTATAAGGTCAACATATTCAAAATCAGCTAGAATTTGTTTATTCACACTGTCCCACTGTCGAGAGCACTGTAAAGTTTTATTCTCACATATAATATCTTCCCAATATTTAGGCTTGATTCCCCACCAACCCTCCTCTCCATTATTCAAATTAAGTTGTGAGTGATGGTGCTTTTTCATGAGTGAGTAGACATTGGCAATCGGGTTTCTGACCATAGATACAATTTTACAATCTGGAAAAACATTTTTAAGCCACCTTAAACGAACTGAATTGTTGGGGTTTTTATTCATTAATATGGGCTCTTTCACATCTGCCTTTTGAATGCGCTCAATTAATAAAGTTTGATCATCTTTACTAAAATCATTTTCAGACAAATAGTGTCCATGAACTCCCTTATGAGATTGATATATTCTCCCACAAGGTTCATCTATCGGTGTAAAGGGTGGATTATCCCCCCAAAAATACTTTCCTTCTGGTAAAAATGGATTCTTTATGACGCTTTGTTGCATTAACATTCTATTTAACAGAGATGTTCCAGATTTTTGCATTCCTATTACGAATAGAAGTTTTGGCATGAGACTCCAATAATTAATGAATATTTGTTTTAGTTATTAATGCTTATGAACTGTAGAGTTAAATTTATACTATAATGCGCATTATATAGTGTATTAATGAATATTAAATTTTTTATGAAAAAAAACATATTTTCTCACAGAAGAACCTTGTTGCCATATTTGGTTAAAAAGCTTAAAGCAAAATCTTATCTTGAAATTGGAGTAAAAGGAGGCAAAACCTTTTTACCCATAAAGGTCAGAAAAAAGTATGCAGTTGATCCTGATTTTAAAATTAAAAAGGAGTACAAAAAAAAGCAAATATTAGCTTATCCTTTTAACTACTTTGCTAAATATTTTGAATGTACCAGCAACGATTTTTTTGAGAAGCATGCTCCTCAAACATTAAAAAAGAATGCTTTAGATGTGGCTTTTATCGATGGATTACATACTTATGAACAAACTTATTTAGACATTGAAAATACATTGCCTTACGTAAAAGAAAATGGCGTTATTATTGTGCATGACTGTAGTCCTGCTTCTGCTGCTGCAGCTTACCCCGCAACATCCATCCAAAATGTAAAAGAAATAAATCCCCCGGGTTTTGATGGTCTGTGGAGCGGAGATGTATGGAAAATAATTCCTAGGTTAAAATTATCTCACCCTGAGTTGTTTTTATTTGTTATAGATCATGACAGTGGCATCGGAGTGATTAGTAAATCAAACCTGTTTAACAGAGATTTTTCCTTAGATTCTGTTCAAATGAACTATACTATCGAAGATATAAAAGCATGGGATTATGATTATTTTGCTCAAAATAAATTCTCTTTAATGAATATCATTAAAGATGAAAAGTTAATAAAAGCCTGCCATCTTTTTAAGTGAACAACTATCTCATTACTGGAATACCGCGCAGTGGGACTTCTTTGTTTCTTAATCTTGTTGATAATGGTAATAGGTTATGTTTTTCTGAACCTCCATGGCTTAAAAACCTAAGAGAAAAAAGCAACGACGGCAATCAACTGGCATTTTATCTAAAAGAAAAAATTCAAACACTCAGAGACGATATACACAACAATAAATCCATCGAAATAGTCTTTAAAATAAATTCAAAAAAAGTCCCAGACAATTATTTCAGTCGCAATGCCAACAATACAACGAAAACCAGAAAAATAAAACCAGTTATTTTAGACAACAAATACAGCCATTATGATTTTATAATAAAAGCCAACGCACTTTTCACAGCGAACATAAAACAATTATTGAATGACAAAGCGTGGAAAATTATACCCATCGTCAGAGACCCTTTGGCTGTTATAATGTCTTGGAGATCAGTTAAAATCGCATCCAGTCAAGGTCGTGTTAAAGTCAATGAAAAGTTTTCAAAAGACTTAATAAAAATTGGCCAACAAAAACCGTTATTAAAACGACAAGTACTCCTATTAGATTGGTACTTCCAACAGTTTGAAATATTTGATAAATCAAACGTGGTTTTTTACGAAGATTTAATATCAGACCCAATTTCACAAATTATCAAGCATTTGAAATGCGAGCTACCCACAAAAATTAATTTAACATCTAAAAACAACAACAAACATTACAACCTGTCAGAAAAAGAAAAAATTCTTAGCGCTATAAAAGCCTATGGAAAATCACTCAAACTTTATTATCCTGAATACAATTAGAATGGCTTAGATTATTTTAATTTATTTACTGAAACTTTTTGAAGAAAGAAAAGTCTTTTTCAATCCAACTGAGTACTTTTTTATTCAGCTTACGGTTATTACGTATGATATGGTTATAAGGCGAAAATAAAAACTTATTAAGCCCTGAAGGCAAAAATTGAGCAAACCAATCAAATCTTTGCTTTTTAATTTTAAAATCTTTAGAGTGATACTTATCTATTCTAGCCGCTGGTTTGCGAAAACCCATACCATGGTGATAAACAATATCACCATAAATTCCGAACATTAACGGATGGAGATTATGCACATTACTTCTATTGAGTGCTTTCCAGCTTATTTTTTCTTTGTTTAAAATACTAAGTAAGGTCCCGCCAACATCATTGACCATACGTCCTCGGCTATTTTTCCACTTGGACTCTCCTTTTTTCCAATCTCCTTTGATTTTTTTCCAAAAACCTACAGTCGTTAAGCAAAAACATGGATGCGGTTGTATATCGCCTAAATTCTCACTTCTTTGTACAGCAATAAGGTGGTGTGTTTTTAAATGTTGAAGACCAAATTCAATGATATTATCAATAGGAAACGCGTCTCCATCTAAAAAAATGAGCCAATCATCATCATTGCCCTGTTTAAGGATTTCCTCTGCCAACAGATTGAGTTTAGTTCCATGGTCCTTGATTGGATAATCTGTAGCAAATGAAAATTTATCAAATTGATCTTTTTTAATACCGTTCAAACAAGCAAATATTTCATGCTCAGATGAGATGTGTGCATTAATATAATTCAGTTGAATATCAATCCAATAAGAGGATTGCCAATGTACAGTAGCTATATATATTTTTGGATTCAAAATGACCTTCTTTATTCTTTCTTTAAGACGACTAATTCATAAGATATCTTTGGCACATAGTTTTCATATCTATCGAACGGTATTATACATTTTAATATTTTTATAAACTAATAGTATTTATTTAAACTATCAGTTACCATTGTCATTCATGATTAAACTCTTAATTTTTCAAATATCATCCTCAAATACCTCAATGTAAATGGAAAATAAATCAATAAACTCAAGACCCAATCAGAGGAAGCATATACATTACCAGTTTATTATTATTTTAGGCTGCCAAAGAAGTGGTACTACATTAACTGGACAAATTTTAGGCAATCACAATCAAACTTTCTTAATTGATGAAAATGATGGAGATGGGATGTGCCAATGGTTTAAGACATGGTTAAAAAATCCAGTTTTAAATGATGAAAAATTCCTAGATGTTCAAAAAAAAGCTTCAAAAAAATATATTTCTGAGCAAAAAACTTTCGTTAATCAACCATTACCTGAATCCTATTCTATTATTCTAAAAGCACCTAACTTAACTTTATTGCCTGATATTTTAAGTCATTTAACTCCTAAGCCTATCATTATATTTCCAGTTAGGGATGTCCGAAGTGTTGTTTCAAGTATGATCAAATTAAATAAAACAATAATGATAAACAGGCAAACTCAATTATTGAACGAGAATCATTATATTTGCAAAAACTATTCGAAAGAATTAGCCTTACTTAATTCTCTTAAAACACCCATTCATGTGAGAGCAGCCCTTATATGGTTGTTAAAAAATAATATGTATGATGTTTTTCAAAACTACGGTTTAACGCCCTACTTATTTCAATATGAAGATTTGATCTCTCATAAATCCTCTGTTGTTAAAGATTTAATTAATCACTGCAACTTAGACTATGAAGAATCTATCTTGAATTATCATTTAACAATGAAGGGCAAAGGGCCAGGGAAAACATTAAGAGATCGAAAAATTGATAATATGTCAATAAATAAATGGCACAATAATCTTTCAACTCAACAAGTTAAGGATATTATGTCTGTCTCAATTAATCACATGCAAAAGTTAGGATATCAATCATGAACCAAACCTTCATCATAATTATATCAACTTTCTCATGATTCACATTATTACAGTACATTGGAAAACAAGTGATTGGATTGATCTACAACTAAAATATATCAAGCATTTCATCAACGAACCCTACAAAACATATGCTTTTTTGAACCATATACCACAAACACCTATACAGAGAAAAAAATTCTTTTATGTCTCAAATGAAGACATACAATCTCATGCAATTAAACTCAATTTGCTAGCGGATATGGCATGTTTTGAATCTAACAATGATGATGACCTGCTTATGTTTATAGATGGAGATGCCTTTCCAGTTGGAGATATCTCTCAATTTAAAAATAAGTATTTAAAAAATTATCCGCTAGCAGCTGTTCAAAGATTGGATAATAATGGTGACATTCAACCACATCCCTGTTTTTGTATGACAACAGTTAAGTTTTGGAAAAAAATCAAGGGAGACTGGAAACCTGGAAATGTTCAATGGAAAAATGCCTCTAATGAAAATACGTCTGATGTTGGTGGATTGCTTTTATCTAAATTAAATAAGCGTAATATTGATTGGTATAAATTAAATCGAAGCACCAGCCTTTCATCGCATCCGGTTTTTTTTGGTATTTATGATAACTTAATCTATCACCATGGTGCAGGGTTTAGAATTCCTGGTAATCGTGAAGATATTTCCAACATTAAAAACTATGAAAAGAAGTTGGCTTTATTTGAAAAAGCTAAAAAAGTTTTGCCTATTTCAATAGCCAGAAAGTTGTTTTTCCCCCAAAGAAAGCTCATTAAAAAGAATCATTCAAATAGCGAAAATATATTTAACACAATCAAAAAGGACTTTTATTTTTTTGATAAGCTTTGAATTAAAGTATTATTTTTGACAAAATATATATCTACAAAAGGTGAGGGTTTCTTCTGAAAAAACGGCCGTCTCCAATTCTAGTTGGTATCGCATAATAAGAAAAATTCTTTTTCCAGCAGACATAATTAAAGCTCAACTGATCTCTTCTACTGTGGTTTGCAATTTGTTTCCACCAATAATGCATTAAATCAATAACAGTCTCATCATGATGGTCTCTCACCAAGACTCCACTGGCAACAAGGCCGTTATTTTTTGGATAGCCAAGATTTGAATAATGTTCCATTTGTTTTTCAATAATATTAGCTTCGTCTTTCTTCTTATCAATACAATTTAAAGCAGCTTGATACAGGCAATTCCTTTTGGCATGAGCATAGATGCCTAAACTCGCATTTTTAACAACTTCTTCTAATAACTTCATCATATTTCCATTTATTGACAAACTGCCATCCACCCAAATACTGTATCTATAATCTGAAAAATACAAATGTGGATGCAGCTTCAAATAACGTGCTTGTCTGACTTGGTCTAAAACTGGTGTGTTGATTGTTTTAATGGTCCAAGATTTTGACTCTAAGTATTGATCATCAGTAAAACAAACAAAATCGAAATTATTGTTTTGATATAAAGGATCTTTTAATACATCGTAACCTTTGGTGATTGTTGTATAAACCACACATTTTTTCATTTTTTATATTCCTTAATTTTTTTGATGATCAATGTTAACTCAGGATTTTTTAACGATTCTTTTATGATTGATTCAATGTTATGCATTAATTGAATAATGGTAGACTTTATTAATGGATTTGTGATTTTTAGTACTGGTTTTTTACTTTTACCTATCAAATAATGTAAGTAAGTATAAAAATATTTCCCATACAACCTTTTTAAAGATATTTCATAAGCATTTCTACTTTTATATTTTTCTTTGGTGATAGTGTTCTTTTGATCGCTCATGTCTAATACTGAATCATCATATTCTTGAGCTACTTGCATATTTATATCTTGTAGATAGCGCCCACTCATGCCACCCAAATGAACCAATCCTTCAATATCAGCATGGATATTTTTAAAACCTTCAATATGGTACATCACACTCAGAAGTTTTCCCGTATCAAACATATCAAAATCTAATTTTAATGGTTTTAATCGATCTTGAACAGCTTTTGGAATTTGAATCAATTGTCTATATTGTTCAAAACCAATATGATATTTGTACATTGTTTTTTTGAGTTCTTCATAACGATAAATACAAAAAAAAGAGGTCGCTAATGGTATTTTTCCATCTGGACTTATCGTGGTTGCCCCTCCCTTAAATCCTGCATAAACCGCTTGGTTATCGTTTTCAATTCTGCCTGCTGAAGAAAAAACATGACCACCATCAATTAAAGATTCAAGTGATGCTGAAATAGGGTTGAATAAAAATAAATCAGAATCACAAAAGCAGAAGTTTTTGGATTCTTCCTTTTGAAATAATAAATCTAGTAATGTGCCATGAGGTATAATAAAATCACTCTTGAAATTAATATAACTTAACCTATCAGAACAATCTGCTATTGCATTTAATAAACTGGCTTCTTTGTCACATAATGCATTTCCAACTAACCGAAATGAGTAATTTGAATTGAGTAATAATGAGACCAAAGCCAATGATTGATAATCAACAGTTCCTGGAATATAAATTATGTTGAAAATTGGTTCTTTCATTTCTTCTCTTTTTAATAAATCTGAAGTCATTATCATTGCTCATCAAAGTAATTACCGAGAACAAATAAAACAGGCCTTTAATCTATCCGAAAACCATCCTGAATTGACGTATAATTGTATTATCAACTTTGAAGGAGATTTTAAAATTGAAAATCAAAGTCAAATCATACAAAATAAACCTAAGAATTTAAACCTTATCTTTCATCCCTCTAATAGAAAAATTGAAAATCATCTGTTAATTCTTCAGTTTATAACTAAAATAAAAAAAATAAAAAATTATATTGTTATCGGCCCTTATTCAAAATACGACTTTTCAAATAGTCAGCTTGGTCATCTCATTGAACCACTTAAAATAGATGATATGGATGCCTTAAAAATCAATTCAAAAGAATTAATTGACCATTGTCTAAATGGCAATGCACTAGAAAAATTAAGGCTTATTCTTCACTAACATTTCCTATTAGAACCTATCAAATGTCAAAAAAATTCTTAATCTCTTTTTGTAATAACAAAACCCATATCAAATCTAATGGAACTGGCTATTTTGGTCTTTTAACAGTTGATGTGAAAAATCAAAATTATAAATTTGAAGACTTACATTTAAATTTACCTGCTGATTTAACAGGCAACGGTATCACAGGCATGTGTTTACACAATAATCAGATAGTTTTATTATTACAAAGAATGCCCTCCACACTGGTATTTTTGGATAAAGCATTTAATTTTATTGATTATTGGCCAATTGAAAATATAAGGGGCGTGCACTCAATACTCAGTAAAAATAATGAAATTTATCTTTCAGTGACCAATCAAGATAAAATTATTGCAATCAATACCGAAAAAAAAATCAAAGAAGTGTGGACAAAAAATACTGAAAAAGACACCATTCACCTAAACAGTATATGTCTGCATAAAAAATTAGTTCATGCCACAGCATTTGGTCCAAAAGCAAGCGAATTGTGGTCCAGTGCTCAAAGTGGCATGCTCTTTAATATCAATTCAAATAATGTCATCATCAACAACATTTGGCACCCTCACTCCTCATTTAGTTTCAATGGAGAACTGTATTGTTGCGACTCTAGTAATCAAAGAGTCATTGGTGAGAATACTGTATTGTTGAAAAACTTACCTGGATACTCAAGAGGACTATTCATAGACGAAAATATGATTTTATGTGGCAGCTCACAGGGCAGACAAGTTTCACATTCAACAGGTGTCAAGATTAGTAATAAGTCAGATAAAGGAAAGATTGCAGGACAATGCGGACTCACCGTTCATTTTAAAGAATCCCAACTTACAAAATTTATAGATTTTAACAATAAGGCATTAGAAGTTTTTGACATATTGCAAGTAAACTAGATTAATAATTGATTCTCAGGGTTTATCCTTTAAATAAAGTCTGGTGTTGGGTAGAATATGTATCAATAAAGCTTTATTTGCTTAAATAAATATTTATTAATTTTTATATGACCGTTTTTATTTTTAAGACCGTTCTATAAAACTAAGAATTAACATTTTGGAGAAAAATAATGAAAAAAACTCTTTTAATCGGTGCACTTTTTGCATCTGGTACACTTTTCGCACAGTGCGACATTTCAAATGTTGAAGGTGCTTGGGAAAACGTTCGTGAAGACGTTGATACACAAATGGACGTTACAGGTCCTGGCATCGTAGGTGCTTGTAAACTGACTGTCAACTCTACTTCTGATAATGGCGATCGTGCTCGTCTACGTGACAGATCACCTTCTTGTGAGTCAAGCTTTAGAGCTAGCTTCATCATGAATGCTGACTCAGTTGGTGCTTTAGCTAACAATCAAAGAAATAAAGTTTATAACTTTCAATGTAACTCTAACTTAAATGGTGGAGCTGTTGATTGTGCTAATACTGGTATTGGTCAATTTAGATTACAAGGCGATGATGGAAGTAATATTCTAAGAAGCTTCGTAACCGATGAAGGCCCAGCAACAGTTGCTGACAATAGAAGAAAATTTGATGTACCTGTAGGTGCTGGCGATCAAACTTTTGAAATTCACTGGGTTAGAGCATCTGCTCCTGGCGCAGCTGATGGAATTTTCAAAATGTGGCACAGTGGTAACACAACTGAGTTAAACCCTAATGTTCAATTCACTGACTTACAAAACTACAACTACTGTGTAGACCAAGTAAATCTTGGCTTAATTCAACCTACTAATGGTTGGGTTGGAAATCATGCTGGTAAAGATTTGATTTTTGATGAGTATGAGTCTCGTAGATTATCTGGTATTACAGTTAACTAAGATTGAATATCTAAGCAAAAAAAAAGCCACATTTTTAATGTGGCTTTTTTTATGAGCCAGTAAAAATTTATAATTGAACCAATAATTTTGCTGGTATTTCTATTTGAGAACTTTTTCCTGGAATATCAGCCCTTACATTTTTCACCCATTTATCAATTTGAGACGGTTCATAATTAATATTTAAAAACTCTAATAACTTAACAACAACTTCGTAGGGTTGCTTAATAAATTTTTCTTGTTTTATCTTAAGAAACTGATGATCTTGAACCGTGCTTTGAATCAGTTTGACAGTATTTAAATTTTCATTAAATCTATCAACATGGAACTGTGATGGAGGTTGTTTCATATAATAAGAATAAGCAGCTACTATATCAACAGGGTTTCTTTCAACAAAAACAAATTTGAGCTCGTCTCCATAAATTTGCATGATTTTATTAAGTAATTGCGGGTTATTATAAAAAATCCGAGTGGTCCCTCCTGCTTTTTTATCTCCGATAATTGTGGGATTTTTAGTTTTTCCTTGTAAAGAATTTTTAATTTTATACACATATTCAGAGTTATGCCATGAATTAGAATCACCATTTAAAAGAGAATAATGCAAAAGAATTGATTCAATTTCAACTTGAGTTAATTGATATTCATGAATAAGTTTTACTATATTCACCTCATTAGCCAAAGCTATATCATTATGCGCATCTAAAATTGATCCAATAATGCTATGGCCACTGTGAGCATGACCGACAAATAATACCAATTGATTTATTCTACTCAATTGTATTGGTTGTATCTTTCTAACAATTTTACTTATTTCTGTTTTACTGATCTGAATCGTCATATAATAAAAACTTCGCTAAACATTCATTATAAATGATAACTACTTTTAGTAATATTTATAGAATACCATAACATTAATTTCTTAATAATAGATGCAAAAATATTTAATTTTCGGTGGCACTGGTTTTATTGGGAGCCATTTATGTAAAGAATTGATGTGTCAAGCTGACTCTGAAATCTTTTTAGTTTCAAGAAATAAATTGAACAATGACCATTGGTTGCGGCACAATCCAAAATTTACAAAGGTTAACCACTTAATTTGTGATTTAGGAAAATCATCACAAATCAGAAAAATATTGAAGCATACTTTTCCCGATAAAATAATATTTTGTGCTGGCGAAAACCCATCGACTGAAACAAAAACCGCAGATTTATTTGTTTATAACAATATAGTCAATGTTGCAAATTTTCTACAATGTTGCCTTGCTTATTATAAATCATTAGAAAGTGAAAATAAAAGGTTCTTTAAAATACTCAATGTAACAACATACGAAATCTTTTCCAAAGAAAAAGACACCAGCTCAGAAATTATTAAACCAAAAACAATATACAGCGCCACAAAGGCTTCGGCTTTTCATTTATTTAATGCATGGAAATCGACATATAAACTTCCTATAATCAACGCTGTGTGCGCTAATAATTATGGCAACAATCAAAATTTTGATAAGTTAATACCATTGACCATCAATAACTTAAATTTAAGAAATCCAATCTTACTTTTTAACCATGGTCAATGTATGCGAAGCTGGATTCACGTTTCTGATACTGCTAAAGCATTATCGGTCATTCTTGAACAAGCGAGTATTGGTTCTTGTTATAAAATAGGTTCAAACAATTATCTGTCCAATCAAGATTTAGTGAATAAAATCATTGCCATTTATTCAAAAATTACACACACAGAAAAAGAAAAGCTATACAATTTAATCAGTATAGCTGATAGCACTCATCAAAATGCCTATAATCATAGTTGCGGTTTTGAATCAATGAAAAATGACTTTAATTGGAAGCCTCTCAAGTCATTTAACAATAGCTTAGCAACAACAATCCAATGGTATTTAAATAACAACAAAACATGAATAAATTAGCAATAGTAACAGTAGCAGAGAAAAATATTTATGAAAGACAAGTTCGACTATTATGTGAATCCATATTTAAATTTTTGGGGCGCTCTGTTGAATATGATATTTTTGTTTTCTCACCAAGAGTGAATAACAAGCCCAACTCTCAAACCAAAGATTTCTTTAAAAAACACGGCATAACCCATATTGAAAAAGATTTAAATATTGAATTTGAT
Source organism: Marinicellaceae bacterium (assembly GCA_045107085.1). Lineage (GTDB taxonomy): Bacteria > Pseudomonadota > Gammaproteobacteria > Xanthomonadales > Marinicellaceae > NORP309. The sequence goes on from JBGCFT010000187.1 coordinate 26,245, forward strand.
TACTTTCCATTGGCCAACTCGTTATTTGCAGCCAATTATTTTGAAAAAAAATTTCCTGAATATAAGAGCATATTATTAGTAGATTCTGACACTGTTTTTCTCAATCCAATATCTCCTGAATTAATTAATACTAAAACAGTGTTTGCAAAAATAGTAGATAATATCGGTGTGGGTAGTTCAGGAAAATATCACAAACATGATGAATTTTGGAAAAAAATCTTTGATTTTTTTAATCTGGAATTGCCAGAACCTCATTATTTTACAACTGTAAGAATAGAGCCAATTAGGCCATACTTTAATTCAGGGTTTGTTTTAGCCAATAATATTGATGGTTTCTTTCAGCAATGGTTAGCCGACTTTATCGAGTTAATGAATTCTAATATTAAACCAGATTATTTTGGACGTGATGGAACAAACTTTGGGTTTTATGAACAACTGGCCTTGTCAATTACTCTTGCAAAGTTTGATAATAATTTTACTCTATTGCCAGAAACCTATAATTATCCTGTTCCATTTAGACCATTATTAAAAGAAAGAACCAATCATCCAAAATTTAATGAATTAAATCACATCCATTACCACAAGTGGTTTCAGCACCCAGAATTTTTGGATCATGTCACCTCAGATGAAGAAAAAAAATCAGAACAATATTTGTGGTTAAAACAACATCTGCCATTAAAACCTGAAATTGATGGCCCATTAAAGTGTTAGTAGTTTAAAAGCCCGCTAAGATTCTTTTTTCCAGATAAAAATTCTCATAGGAGGAAAGTTTTTAAACTCCCAATTATTTATACTTTCGCCAAATATTGGAGTCGCAAGTTTACCAACACGGTCTCGTAATTGATAAGCTACAAACATACCACCAGGTTTAATATTGTCATAAATACTTTGTATGATTTCTTGTGCAATACTTTTGGGTAAAGTTGTTATGGGTATACCAGATATTACTAGATCGGCATGTTTCCAACCTTGTTTTTGAATGATTTGTTTTAAATTTTGAGCCCCATCATGACACATAATTAATCTTTCATCATGTATCGTTTTTGATATATAGTCACAAAAGTCTTTATTGATTTCAACAGAACAAA
>JBGCFT010000188.1:0-15996 GCA_045107085.1 Marinicellaceae bacterium
CGATCTAAGAACCACCTGTCATGTGAAATGACCATAACAGAACCAGCAAAATTTAGAATGGCTTCTTCAAGAGCTCTTAATGTTTCAACATCTAAATCATTGGTTGGCTCATCTAAGAGCAATACATTGCCACCTAATTTAAGTACCTTTGCTAACTGAAGTCTATTGCGCTCTCCACCCGATAAATGTTTAACAATTTTTTGTTGGTCTGCGCCTTTAAAATTAAAACGTGATAACCATGCTCTAGCAGGAATAGTGTAGTTACCGATTTTTAAAACCTCTTCACCTTCACCAATATCTTGCCACAATTGTTTTTCATTATTTAAATCATCGCGCGACTGTTTTACATAAGCTAATTCAACCGTAGAACCAACCGCAACAGAACCAGAATCAGGTTGTTGATTGCCATCAATCATATTAAACAGTGTCGATTTTCCTGCTCCATTGGGGCCAATAATTCCAACAATAGCACCCTGAGGTACTTTAAAACTTAAATCATCAATAAGAAACTTGTCTTCAAATGCCTTTGATACATTATTGAATTCAATGACGTTTTCTCCCAATCTTGGTCCTTGTGGAATAAAGATTTGATTGGTTTCATTACGTGATTGAAAATCTTTAGATTGTAACTCTTCAAATCTTTTCAAACGGGCTTTGGATTTGGTTCTTTTGCCTTTGGCATTTGACCTGACCCACTCTAATTCATTTTGAATAACTTTCATATGAGAAGCTTCTTCACGTTTTTCTTGAATTAATCGTTTCTCTTTTTGTTCTAGCCATGAACTGTAGTTGCCTTCGTATGGTATACCTTGACCACGGTCTAACTCTAAAATCCATTCAGCTACATTATCCAAGAAATAGCGGTCATGCGTCACGGCAACAATGGTTCCCGTGAAGTCGGCCAAATATCGCTCAAGCCAAGCAACAGTCTCAGCATCTAAATGGTTGGTGGGTTCATCTAACAGTAACATATCGGGAGATGATAATAATAATTTGCATAGAGCCACTCGGCGTTTTTCTCCACCTGATAGAACAGCAACCTTAGCCTCCCAAGGAGGCAATCTTAATGCATCAGCAGCTCTCTCAAGGGTTCTATCTAACTCCCATCCATTGGCTGCTTCAATTTTATCTTGAAGTTCTGCTTGTCTACTGAGAAGACTGTTCATCTCGTCATCAGACATATCTTCACCAAATTTCATAGAAATATCATCAAACTCAGTTAACAATGATTTGACTTCATTCATACCAAGTTCGACATTTTCTTTGACTGTTTTGTCTTCGTCTAATTCGGGCTCTTGTGATAAATAACCAATTTTTATTCCTGGCTGTGGACGTGATTCGCCATTAAACTCTTGGTCAATACCAGCCATAATTCTTAAAACTGTAGATTTACCTGAGCCATTTAAGCCCAAAACACCAATTTTTGCGCCAGGAAAAAAGCTGATGGAGATATCTTTTATAATTTCTTTATTTGGAGGAACCGTCTTGCTGACACGGTTCATAGTATAAATGTATTGTGCCATGATTATATCTTGATTAAAAATGAGTTATCTTACATTAAAGTGGATAGAAATAGTGATTTTAGTGCCCGCAATAAAAAACTTTAAGTCTTTATTCACAGTAAAATTATCAATAGATCAATTTTGCTACGGGGCTGTGACTTTTGGCATATGATGATTTTCAGTAATGATGTATAATCTATTGTAAATTTTTACCTGAGAATACAAATGAAAAAAGCCACAACAGCAGTGTTATCATTATTTCTAATTTCAGCCTGTTCCAAAAATGAGATAAAAACAGATAATGAGACAATGAATGATATAAAACAAAAGACAACTTTAGATTATCCAAATACTTTTAAAGGCAGTGTCGTTGATACCTATTTTGGCAATAAAGTTGCGGACCCTTATAGATGGTTAGAGGATGATCTATCAGAAGAAACTGCTCAATGGGTAAAAGCCCAAAACAAAGTAACACAAGGCTATTTAGAACAAATTCCATACAGAAACCAAATCAAAGAAAGGTTAACAGAAATGTGGAATTATGAGAAAGTCTCTGCTCCATTTGTTGAAGGAGATTATACTTACTTTTATAAAAATGACGGTTTACAAAATCAGTATGTGGTCTACCGAAAAAAAGGCGATGGTAAAAGTGAAGTTTTTTTAGACCCCAATACATTCAGTAAAGATGGCACAGTTTCCTTAGGACAACTAAGTTTTTCTAAGAACGGTAAGTTTGCTGCTTATTCTATTTCCGAAGGAGGAAGTGATTGGAGAAAAGTTCGTATTATTGATGTTGAAAGTAAAAAACAAATTGAAGATACTTTAGTTGATATTAAGTTTAGTGGTTTATCATGGTATAAAAACGAAGGTTTTTATTATTCGAGTTATGACAAACCAGAAGGCAGTGAACTTTCTGCAAAAACAGATCAGCACAAACTCTATTACCATAAATTAGGGACCAAACAATCTGACGATAAAGTCATATTTGGAGGAACTGATGCACAAAAACACAGATATATTGGCGCAGGAGTATCTGAAGATAATAAATATTTGATTATTTCCGCTGCAATTTCAACTAATGGAAATAAATTATTTATTCAAGACTTAACCAACCCCAATAGCACATTATTAACCATAGTAGGTGACACAGATTCTAATACCAGTGCTTTTCATAATATAGAGTCGCAACTTTTCTTAGTGACAGATTTGGGAGCTCCCAATAAAAAAATAGTGACAGTTGATGCCAATAATCCTGGTGTTGAAAACTGGAAAGATCTGATAGCAGAAACTGAAAATGTTTTATCTCCGAGTAATGGTGCTGGATATATTTTTGCAAAGTACATGGTTGATGCTGTGTCTCAAGTTCTACAGTATGATTATCAGGGTAATTTGATAAAAGAGGTTGATTTACCAGGAGTTGGAACTGCAAGTGGTTTCAGTGGTAAAAATGATGCGGAAATACTTTATTATTCTTTTTCAAACTATATTACTCCAGGTACAATTTTTTCTTATGATCCAAACAATCGCCAATCAAAATTTTATTCTAAACCTAAAGTAGCATTCAATTCTGATGATTACGAATCCAATCAAATATTTTACTATTCAAAAGATGGGACAAAAGTGCCAATGATAATAACCCATAAAAAAGGCATGAAAATGGATGGCAATAATCCTACAATTTTATATGGTTATGGTGGTTTTAATGTCAGTCTAATGCCAAGATTTAGTATTACAAATGCGGCATGGTTAGAGATGGGCGGAATCTATGCTGTTGCTAATTTAAGAGGGGGTGGTGAATACGGAACCAAGTGGCACAATGCAGGTACACAAATGAATAAACAAAATGTTTTTGATGATTTTATTTCTGCAGGTGAATACTTAATAGAAAATAAATATACCTCTAGTGAAAATTTAGCTGTGCGAGGTGGATCAAATGGAGGTCTACTTGTTGGTGCGGTAATGACTCAAAGACCTGGGCTAATGAAAGTTGCATTGCCTGCAGTTGGTGTATTAGATATGCTGAGATATCATACTTTTACTGCTGGCGCAGGATGGGCTTATGATTACGGTACTGCAGAACAAAGCGAGGAAATGTTCAAATATTTATTGAATTATTCTCCAGTACATAATGTTGAAAAAGGAAAAGATTATCCTGCAACTATGGTGACAACAGGAGACCATGATGACCGTGTTGTTCCTGCGCATTCTTTTAAATTTGCAGCAGAGTTACAAGACAAAGGAAGCGATATGAATCCATTATTAATTCGTATAGAAACAGATGCAGGTCATGGAGCAGGAACACCTGTTTCAAAAACAATTGAGCAATATGCTGATTTGTATGCATTTACTCTATGGAATTTTGGCCTTAAGTCTCTATAATATATTTAAACAGCTCATGACCCAAAGACAAAACTCATTTGTCTTTGGGTTTTTTTTGTCTATAATGAATACCATTAATTATTAACTTGTATCAAATATGAGCAACCAAAAAGAGCTTTATGCGGCAGTTGACCTCGGTTCCAATTCATTTCATATGATTGTGGCAGAAATGATAGATAATCAATTGCACATTATTGATCGCCATAAAGACATGGTTCGATTAGCGAATGGTTTAGATAGAAAAGGTAATTTATCAAAAAAAAAAATTGATGAAGCCATTGCATCACTTGAAAAAATTGGGCAAAGAATAGAACATATCTCAAAGTCTAATTTTAGAGTGGTTGGGACAAACACCTTAAGAAAAGCAAAAAATTCTGCAGACTTTATTCCCAGAGCAGAAAAAGCCTTAGGAAAACCAATCGATATAGTTTCTGGAAGAGAAGAAGCAAGAATATTGTATCTGGGTGTCGCCCACTGTTTGCCCAGTAATCAAGGTCAACGATTGGTGATTGATATAGGTGGTGGATCAACCGAGTTAATCATAGGTGAAGATTTTGAACCACGTTTAAGAGAAAGTCTTCACATGGGTTGTGTTAGCTATACTAAAAAGTTCTTTTCTAATGGCATTATATCAAGAGAAAATATTAATAATGCTGTCTTACATGCTCGCCGTCAATTAATGCCAATTGTTTCTCGTTATAGTCAAGAAGGTTGGAATGATGTCATTGGTGCTTCTGGTACGATGAGAGCGGCTTCAGAGGTCATTATTGAAAATGGTTTTGCTGTCAATGGTATAGATAAAAAAAGTTTAAAGGATTTAATTGATCATTGTATAGATTTAGGAGATATTCAAAACCTTAAATCCCTCAAAGGTTTAAGCCCCAGAAGAAAGCCTGTGTTCATAGCGGGACTTACAATTATTCAAGCTTTATTTGATTCACTTTTACTAGATAACATACAAAGTTGTAGTGGTGCATTGCGTGAAGGCATCGTGTATGATTTAAGTGGAAGGTTGCACCATAATGATATTCGGCAAAGAACATTGGATAAGTTGGCCAATCAATTTGAAATTAAAGCGATTCAAAGTTTGCGGGTTAAAGTTTGTATTGATGATTTGGTCAATGTCAGTAATTTAAACTTATCAAATAACCAATTAGATCTTCTTAAATGGTCTGCGCAATTACACGAATTGGGGTTAAAAATATCTCACTCACATTTTGAAAAGCATGCAGCTTATATTCTGAGTAATGCTGATATGCCCGGTTTTTCCAATCAAGAACAATTAAAGTTGGCTGTATTAGTTGCGGTTCAGAGACGTAAAATAAAAAAAGATTGGATAAAAAAACTTTCTGATTATCAATATCAAAAAATACTTCCATTAATTATTATCTTTCGATTAGCTGTAATAATTAATAGACCTCGAATTAATTGTATTAATGAAGTTGAAAGTATAAATTTTTCAGAAAATTCAGTTCGCATAACTTTTAAACAGGGCTGGTTAGAAAATCATCCATTAACTTTTGCTGACTTAAAGTCTGAAGCAAAGTATTTAACTGCTCTTGATTTAGACTATATTATCGAGTAAACCCATTGAGTAAAAGTAAAAAAATAACATTCTATTTCTTTTAGCTGAAGTTATTATAAAAAAATAATCAGCTTCTGATGTCATAATAATCACAGTAACATCGTAATATAAATAAATATAAGAAAAGAGAATTATTATGACCAAACAAATTTTATTTTTGTACTTTTTGTTATGTACATTCACCAGTTTTGCCTCTCAAGGATCTTTGTTGTTAAATGCTGAATCAGAGCGAATAGTCGTCAATCATGATGACGCACTTAATCCACCAAACGCAATAACAATAGAAGGTTGGATAAGGTTGTCGAACACCACAGCTTGTCAAACCCTGGTAGGTAAAAACTTTCGAACAGGTTACTATTTAGGAACTTGTAATTCAAAAATCCAAAGTATGGTAGCGGGTTCCTCCACAGTTCGGTTATCTGATATAGATATCAATGCAGGAGAATGGGCACACATAGCCTTGACATATGATGGAACAGAACGAGTACACTTTTTTAATGGAAATGAAGTATTTCGTGAAGCACTTTCTGTTGAAATGCCCTCTAATTTGGAGGCATTGGGAATAGGAGGAGAGGGAGAGTCACCAACATTTCCTTCCGAAATTTACCGTTTAGATGGAAGAATTTCAGAGGTGCGTCTCTGGGATTATGCACGAACAGAAAAGCAAGTCCGCAGTGGCATGATTAGACAATTTACTCAAGATGAACCTGGCTTACTTGCAGTATGGCCATTAGAAAATAGTCATATAGATCGATTTGAAAGATTTGAAAGTAATCCGGTACCAGGCGTTTCTTTTTCTGGTATTGGTTCTCCTGCAGTGCCATTTGACCCTTATAAAATAAGGTCAGTAAATTCAACACCCATAATTGATGGTAATTGTGAGTCAAGTGCATATGATTCGTTTGTATCAGTGCCTGCTTGGTATACTGAAAGTGATCTCCCTTTTGGTGAAGGCAACCCCATGCAAATCTTTATAGCTGCAGATGAAAATAATCTTTATGTATGCTACCCCAAGAGAACTCAATCCTTTGATAGAGAGTTTGAATTACGATTAGATCCAGATAATGATCAAACTTTTACTCCAGATGAAGATGATTTGCGCTTTACAATTCTGAGTAATAATACTTTACGTGTGCAAAGAGGGCAAGAGGGTTTTCTCAATTCATGGATAGATATTGCAACTCCTGTTGGTGTTGAAGCAACTCGACTCATTGGCAGCGAATTTAATGATTTTGCTGAATTTAAAATACCTCGCTCCCTTTTGCCTACAAACGATGCAGTTTTTGGATTTTCAACAGGTCACAAATACCAAGTAAGCACTTTTACACGACGGGCTGGTTGGCCAGATGATTTTGGCGCTGAGCGACCTGGTTTTTGGCAGCAAGTGACCATTGATTTATCTGTGCCTGCTGGCAGTGATTCAATTAATCCAAGATTATCAGCGATAAGCCTGACAAGTTCCCCAGCACCTAATACACCATTTAGTATTCAACTTCGGGGGCGAGATGACGTCGATATTGAGCTTATTGAAATAATGGTAGACGGCACACTTGTGGAATCTTGTTTCTTTGATGGAACTTCTGATAGGAACGTTTTATGTTCACATAGTCGCATTTATTCAACAGGAATTCACCGAGTTGATGCCCATGCTTTTGATCATGCTGGAAGGTATGTAGAACTTAGACCGAGACAATTTCGTGTTCAGGTGGATGGTGAATCACCTTCTTTAATCATTCGCTCAGAGCCTCCTCAGCCACTTATTGGAGAATCATTTACAATTACTGCTACAGCTACTGACGCCTCAGGTATTGATCGAATTCGACTTAACGAAGTGCTTGGCTTGAGATTCCCAAGTTTCCGTGACTGTGACTTTACAGGAAACAATGAAACTGAGAGCTGTAGCTGGACAATAACAGGAAATGATAGAACGGGTCATATGCGATTTCGTGCTTTGGCTTGGGACCAAGATGAATACATGAATGATACCTCTGACCTCTATGTGTTGATTGGTAATACTGGCTTTGATCGAGATGATGATGGCATTGCTGATGCCATAGAGATAGGCATGTGTACAGATCCTGAAAACCCAGATTCAGATTTTGATAGCATTTCTGATTTATGGGAAGCCATAGGTGTACATTTTTCTGATGGTACTTTGTTACCTTTACAAGATTATGGAGTTAATCCTTGCACAAAAGATACGTTGTTACAATTAGACTATGAAGTCTTATCACCTATTACTGATGCAACAGTCAATATGATAAGACAAGAAATGAGATCAAATGGAATTCATGCATATATTGATGTCAATGAACGTCCAACTCCAACAGCCTATGAACAATCACACATTGGCTCTGAGGCGGCCTCTTATCAAAAACAAGATGGTGAGTTCTATTTCGCTCCAGAAAGATTATGGGCCTTTAAATATGGTTATCAGAGGGCACTTGCAGGGTCTGGTGGGGCTTCAGGGCCATTTTTTACAACAGATGGTTTTGGAGGGTCTAATGGGTTTTGTTTTGGTGGATCAAAAGATGGAGAAAAATGCCGTGGAGATTTTGAGTGTCCAGATGGAGGGTCGTGTGGTGCTGGATGTGAGTCTGGCGAAAAGGCGACCGAGTCTTGTTCAAGTAGTATAGATTGCCCATTGACAGAAGGTGGATTTGCCAGTTGTAAAGTTCCATGTACCACAAATCCAATAAGTGGTTCGGCAACATGTCGGCGTTCAAATGAGGATTACTTAAGCACTTTAGTATTTCATGAGTATGGTCATACCTTAGGTCTTGGTCATGGCGGTCGCCAAGGAGATCGAGAACCAACTACTACTGGTGGTTTTGTCACACGATTTAATAAGTGGGATGATGACAACTATAAGTCTAATCATTTAAGTATCATGAATTACCGTTATTTTTTTACAGGCATTGAATGTTTGAATCCTCAACCATTTCCATTGCCTGTAGATTACAGTCTTGATACCACAGGACGTCCTTCATTTGCAGACATAGGACTAGGAGATATTGATGAAAATCTTTTAGATGAATCAGCTGATTCTTTAATTTCAACCCGACTTCAAGCAATTAATTGCAGTCATGCCAGTCCAGGTGCCACTGCTATTTTTCGATATGTGTGTGAAATTGATGGAAAGAAAGCAGAAGTAATAAGCAACGGTTTAAAAGCTGTGGGTATTAAAAAAGAAGGACAGTCTTGGAATTATAATCCAGATAATCCATCCAGCGAAGGAATAGATTGGAACTGTAATGGCATTATTGAGTCAATGCAAGTTGCATCAGATACCAATGGAAATGGTGGTTTGCAATCTAATATTCGTGGGCGTGATGAGTGGAGTTTCATTCCCAATTCAACTCAATGTCAAATGATTTATAAAGGGAGCTGTGAAAACCCAGCAAAAAGCTGTTATTTAGGATCAGATGAATACCGAGCATCTATTCCTACATTAGCCAATGGTTTGCCACCAATTGATTGTAGAGAAAAATTTCTACAAGGAAGATTAGCAGACTCAGAAGAATGTGCACTGTTACCGGAATCGGATTTTCCAAAAACCACATGTCCATTAATCAGCCTGGATACTGTTAATTCTAGAAGTTTTGGTGAAGGACAACCCATCTTAGAAGAGACCGAGGAGTTGCCTCCACCTGATCCAGGTGTCGATTTTGAACTATGTGACTTTGTTGATAACGATGGTGACGGTAACATAGATGAAAACTGTGCTGATAATGATATGGATGGATTAGTGGATTTGCAAGATAACTGTCCAACTATCGCTAATGCAGATCAAGCAGATCGTGATAAAGATGGCTTGGGTGATATTTGCCAGTATCCTGAAATTCTTACGCTTTTAGCCGATTACAATGGCACTCAAGTAACATTGAATTGGACCTCGGATGATACACCAATTCGAGGTTATACTGTCTACCGTAGCGGAGAAATTAATGGTACAACTGTTCTTCTCGGTGATGGATATCCGTCTACATTCCAGACAGTTATAAAAGATTTTGTCTCTCAACCAGATTATTATACTTATAGTGTTCGTGCATTAAACATGAACGGACAAGAAGGCGATGTGATGTTTGCTGAGGTGACGGTAGGAGATCCAGATTTGATCTTTGCCCATTCTTTTGAAAATTCAGCTAACCGTTAAAATAGAGGATTCCATGCAAATTAAATTTCCCATTATTACGCTAAGCTTATTGTTACCATTGATGAGTAAAGCCGTTGTTTTTAATGTTAATACATTTGATGACTTGATTGATATCAACCCAGGAGATGGAATTTGTGAAGCAACAGTTTCAACTGGAGATTGTTCTTTGCGTGCTGCAATTAATGAAACCAATGCATTACCAAGTGCAGATACCATTGAAGTGCCTGCGGGTACTTATGTGCTCACTCTATTAGGAAATGATGACTTCGGATTGGTGGGTGATTTAGATTCTACATCAGTAGATCTCATCATTTCAGGTGCTGGTATGAATCAAACAATAATTGATGGTGGTAGCACAGATAGGATTTTTGATATAAGCCAATCAAACTTGACTATAAGAGATTTAACCCTACAAAATGGAGGAGACCCAGTTTCAACTGTCTCGGGCGGGGCCATGATTTATGCTGGCAGTCCCTCTCATTCGTTAATTCTTGAAAGGGTTAAATTTGATAATAATCGCGCTAATTCCGCTGCGGGTTTGTACGCCGTTGGAAGTACAGATAATCGATCTCAAGTCTCAATAACAGAATCAGTATTTATTAATAATTCGACTGTAGATTTGGGGATCACAAATCAATTTGGTCCCGCCATATTTTGTAATGATTGTGATATGATTGCTCAGGCCATTACCGTGAGTCACAGTGGCTCTGGACAAAAAGCCATCAGAGTAGAAGGAGGTTCATTAGAATTAATTAATTCTACCATCAGTCACAACCAAGAAGGTGGAATTAGGTCCACGAATGCTGATGTGCTGGTTAAATTTAGTACTTTCTATGAAAATGGATCCCAAGATTTATCATTTTTTAGTTTTGATGATTCTAATCAGTTTCAAGTTGGATATTCAGTATTTCAAACCAGTATAAATATTAACTGTCAAGCAGGCGATCTCCCTGAATCATTGGGATATAATGTGACCAGTGATGATTCATGCGAATTTAATATGGTAGGAGATACCCAACTTAAGGATGCTGAATTAGGGTTGTTGGGTGCAAATGGAGGGTTAACCCAGACGCACCTTCCTTCCTTATCAAGTATGTTAATCAACCAAGTTCCTATGGCGAATTGTTTAGATCTTATGAATAACCCATTAATGCAGGACCAAAGAGGTTTTGAAAGACCAGTTGATTCGCTTTGTGATATTGGTTCAGTAGAACTCAATACAGATGTAATTTATAGAAATGGATTTGAATGAGATGATCTGATTGATGAGATGACATAAATATTTTCTTGGTTATAATACCATCATGAAAAACAGAATAAATAAGTTACCCAGTCTTTTGGTTGATCAGATTGCAGCAGGAGAAGTGATTGAACGGCCAGCATCAGTGGTCAAAGAACTGGTTGAAAACGCCTTGGATGCAGGGGCAACACGCATCAGTATTGAGATTGAAAATGGTGGAAAAAAGCTCATCAGAGTAATAGACAATGGTTATGGATTGAGCCAAGAAGATATGAGTTTGGCCATTGAAAGACATGCCACCAGCAAAATACAGTCACTTGAGGATTTAGAAGCGTTAAACTCTTTAGGGTTTCGTGGTGAAGCCTTACCGAGTATTGTTTCTATTAGTAGGTTTATTCTTACTTCAAAAACAATAGACTATGATTTTGCACACCAATTGAATTGTTTAGGAGGCATTTGTGAACCGATAAAACCAGCACAACATCCTTTGGGAACAACCATTGAAGTGCGTGATTTGTTTTATAATACACCTGCACGCAGACGTTTTTTAAAAACCGATAGAACCGAGTTTTTACGTATAGATGATTTAATTAAGCGGGTTTCATTATCACGATTTGATGTCGGTTTTACCTTAATCCACAATGGTAAAACAGTGCGCAGTTCGCAAGGTGGTGAAGCCGAAAGCAATAAAAAAATGCGCATAGTTCAATTGTGTGGCAAAGAGTTTTTTGAAAATGCGTTTTTTATTGATGAACAAAGACATGGTATGCGTTTATATGGATGGGTAGCAAAGCCATCATGGAACCGAGCATCAGCAGATAGGCAGTTTTTTTACATTAATGGTCGCATGATCAAAGATAAGTTGATTGGTCATGCCGTTAGACAGGCTTATCAAGATGTCTTGTTCCATGGCAGATTTCCTGCATTTGTGTTGTATTTTGAACTGGATCCAACATGGGTGGATGTTAATGTGCATCCAACCAAACATGAAGTGCGTTTTAGAGAATCACAACAAGTGCATGGATTTATATTTGGTTCGTTAAATCATGCCCTGTCACAAACTAAACCAGGATCTGATTTAAACGCCACTACTGAGATAGGTTTGAATTCTGCAAACATCCAACCAGTTGATTACACAAAAATGCAATCATCATTACAATTTAGCCGTCCCAATTATTCTCCCAGTTATGTGGCAGAAACACCAAACAATTATTTGCAATCCATTGCGCAAGCTAGTCAAAGCCTTCCTGAAATGCAATCCTATCAACAGCAGTCAAAAGATGAAGAAGAAATGCCGCCATTGGGATATGCTAAAGCGCAAATTCATGGTGTTTTTATTATTGCTGAAAACAAAAATGGTATGGTTATTGTTGACATGCATGCCGCACATGAACGCATTACTTATGAATGGTTCAAAAAAGCCATTGAAAATGATGGCATTCGATCACAATCTTTATTGGTGCCATTGGCAATCACAGTCAGCGAACGTGAGACAGATGCCGTTGAACAACATATCCATTGGTTTAATAAATTAGGTCTAGATGTTCAAGTTGGATCAAAAGAATCAATCATCGTGCGTAAAGTCCCAACATTATTGGTTAAAACAGACATTGAAAGTTTGCTTAAAGATGTATTGTCTGAAATAGTGACATTGGGTTCAAGTACAAAAATAGAAGCCAGTATGAATGAATTGTTATCTTCTATGGCCTGTCATGGTTCAGTGCGTGCCAATCGTCAAATGACTATTGTTGAAATGAATGCCTTGTTGCGGGAAATGGAGAAAACCCAGCGCGCTGATCAATGCAACCATGGTCGCCCAACATGGGTACAAATGGACATGAAACAAATGGATCGTTTGTTTTTAAGAGGTCAATAAAGCACTCTATAAAAATGTACGGTGCAACCCTTGTGGTTGCTTATAGGGTGGAATGAAACTGCGTATAACTGGAAAAGGAAATCATGCAATACATAAAACAACTAAAGCTTCTTAACTATAAAAAATTTAAGGAATTTGAAGTCGAATTTGATTCAAAGATTAATACCATCATTGGAGATAATGAATCCGGTAAAAGCACAATACTACAAGCAATCGAGCTACTTTCCAGTGGAAGCAGGCATAAAGTAGAGGCAGCAGGTATTGAATCTATTTTTAATAAAGACTCGGTAACTGAATTTTTAGCAGGTGAAAAGACTTTTGAGAAATTACCTGAAATTCATGTCGAAGCTTATTTAAGCGATGAAACCAATCCCGATCTTGTCGGTAGGCATCACTCAAAAGCCCCTATTGATGCTAGTGGCTTGCATATGGTCTGCTTGCCAAACGAAGACTTAATCAACGAAATAAATCAAGTTTTAGCATTAGATAACGGAAACTTTCCATTTGAATTTTACATCGTGAAATTTATTACTTTTAATGGCGAGGCATATTCTGGTTATCGCCGATTCCTTAAGTGTTTAACAATAGATAGTTCAAAAATAAATAGCGAACATGCAAACAACGAATACATAAGAACAGTTTATGATTCCACTGTAGAACATGCAAATAGAGTAAGCCTGAGCAATGAATATCGTTTACAAAAAATACAATTCAAAGAAAATAATCTCAAAAATATTAATGAAGGATTAGGTAGTTACGAGTTAGCTATACGCTCAGGGTCAAAATATAACCTCGAAGGTGACATCACTCTAACTCAAGATGACATCCCCATAGATGCTAGGGGGCAAGGGCAGCAGTGTTTCATTAAAACTGAGTTCGCACTGAATCGTAACGCTGAAAATAATGCGTTAGATACTCTTCTTTTAGAGGAGCCTGAAAATCATCTTAGTCACAGCAATATGAAAAAGCTTATATCAAAAATATCAGAGTCACATCATAATCAAATAATTATAGCAACACACAGCAGTTTAATTAGCACTCGATTAGATTTAAGAAAGTCAATACTTCTAAATAGTAACAGCGATAAGCCGCTTAAGCTAAATGAATTATCCACTTCAACTTCAAAGTTTTTTATGAAAGCACCAGATAACAATATTCTTGAGTTCGTACTATCAAGAAAAGTTATGCTTGTTGAAGGTGATGCAGAGTATATGCTAATCGACGCAATGTATAAAAGAACAACAGGGAGGGCACTAGAAGAAGACGAAGTACATATTATATCTGTAGGTGGTACGAGCTTTAAGCGCTACATGGAACTAGCAAAAACTCTCAACATTAGAGCGGCGATAATTCGTGATAATGATGAGGACTACCAAGGAAAGTGCATAGATAACTACGTTGACTATATAGCCGAAAACATTAAGGTTTTTTCGGATACGAATAATGATAACTATACCTTTGAGGTCTGCCTCTATAATAAGAACAAGGTAGTATGCGATGAATTATTTTCTGGCGGTAATATAAAGAAATCACCTCTTGATTTCATGTTGGATAACAAGGCGGAAAGTTCACTCAGGCTTGTAGAAAATCATTCAGAAGGTTTAGATCCCCCAGAATATATTCAGCAGGCAATACAATGGATAAACGAGTAGTATTTGCCGTCGCTGGATCGGGGAAAACATCGAGCATCATTGATTTACTTGAGAATAATAGCCGATGTTTAATAGTTACTTATACCGACAATAATACGAGACATCTAAAAAATAGAGTAATTAAAAAATTCGGAGAAATCCCTGGCGGAGTTCGTATCTATAGCTACTTTACTTTTTTATATTCATTTTGCTTTAGGCCCATATGTGGCTACGAGCTGAAGACTAAGGGAATTAACTTTAACTTCCCTTTGCCACAATACTCACAACGCTCTAAAAAGAATTCAAGAAAACATTATATTGATAAGAATGATCGGCTGTATGCTAATCGTATAGCTAAATTACTAATCGAGTTTGATGTAGTCCCTGATGTTATTAAGAGACTAGAGATGTTCTATGACACTTTGTGTTTTGATGAAATACAAGATTTTGCAGCTAACGATTTCAATTTCATATGTTCCTTAGCAAAAGCAAATGTTGACATTCGATTGGTAGGGGATTTTTATCAACATACTTTTGATACTAGCCGTGATGGAAATACTCAAAAATCATTGCATGAATGTTTTGATAAATACTGCGCTAAACTAAAAAAAGCAGGCTTTGAGGTGGATTTAACATCTCTATCTAACAGTTATCGCTGTAGTCCTAGTGTTTGTGCTTTTGTATCGGAAAATATAGGGATAGAAATTTTATCTCATCGAGAAGATGAGGTCGTGGTGGAGTATGTTGACAATGTTGATGAAATTGATTCAATCTTCAATAACGACTCAGTTGTTAAGCTTTTTTATCAAAAAAGTGATAACTATGCAGGAAACACTGCTAACTGGGGAAATACAAAAGGATTAGATCACTTCCGAGATGTATGTGTTGTATTAAACCCAACAACTCTTAAAGCTTTTGATGCTTCCAGTTTAGACAAGCTTAATCCAACGACAAAGAATAAGCTTTATGTGGCATGCACTAGAGCAAAAGGAAGTTTGTATTTTGTTCCTGAAAAATTATTAAAGAAATATAAGGCGCTGTGAATGACCTCCGTTTACGAGAGCTTATTACAAGGTCACTGCACGCTGAAATTTTATTCGCTGCGCTCCCAAAAATCCGTTCAGTGAAGCGTAACGAAGCCAATATGATTTCAACTTGGGACATTAAACGCTTTTTGTCCTAAGTCACACAACCATGCTTTAATGAATCCAACACTAAATTGAGATTCTAAACCCATGCCGAAAAGGCGAAATGTCCAAAGTAACCAAAACCCCTATAGAGTGATTGTTAGATTTTAGTATAAGTGGTGTGGAGTCCAATGGCTCCAAATCGTACGTTAAGGATTGATTATTTTTTATTTTACAATTGTTTTAGTCTTACAATGTATAAGTATTAATACTTGCTATTTGAGTGTCTTATAAAATGTCTTATATGTACTTTCTTAAATCATCTTTGAATTTATAAAATTGAAAGTTTATTCAAAGATGTGTTGTCTAAAATTATTACTTTGGGCAACCACAAGGGTTGCGCCGTACAATTAATGCTTAACTTACTTTTAGCTTTTGATATCCAACCACTGTTTCATCAATTTTTTTATTTGGGTTTGATAGGCTATACCTGACAATTT
>JBGCFT010000189.1:0-3991 GCA_045107085.1 Marinicellaceae bacterium
CATGTGCTTATCATCAAGATTTTTAAAGTTATTTTCATGTTATCGATTTTCCAGTGATTGTTTATTTAAAAATGTAAAAAAGTCATTTCTAAACTTTTCATTTTCTTGTTTTGTGTTTAAAAAGAAATAATACCCAAGCGACCTTTCAAGTTGCAGTGAAGTAATTAAAAAATTGTAGATTGCATTAGATTTTGCCAATTGAGAATTAATGTAATTATTTTGAGCATCAATTAACTGAACAATATTAACAGCACCATTTGAATAAGAGGCTTTGGTTAATTCTAATGATTCTTTTGCTGTCAGTTCTGATACTTCAGAAAGATTGATATTTGACATTTCATTGATCAACCTTAATACTCCAGTTCTAATATTTACATCAATTAATTGTTCTGTATTTTTTTTTGAAATATCTAATTGTTCTTGCTTAATAATCGCAGTTTGCCTGTTGGTACTAAATTGGCTTTTATTAAATAATGGAACAGAAAATGTCAAAGCAACGTTGTAATTATCATCTAAAAATG
Source organism: Marinicellaceae bacterium (assembly GCA_045107085.1). GTDB lineage: Bacteria > Pseudomonadota > Gammaproteobacteria > Xanthomonadales > Marinicellaceae > NORP309. The sequence goes on from JBGCFT010000189.1 coordinate 522, forward strand.
AACTGCCTAGTGGAGGCTGGCTGCCTGCTCCACTGCGGTTAAAAGTATTGGTATACTGCCCTTGCAATGCAATTGTAGGCAAATATCTGTTACGTCCATTTAGCTCGATTTCTTTTTCTACTGCCTGATTGTTGTATTTGATGGCTTTTAATTCTGGTGCATTTAATTTGGCTTTTGCAATTGCGAACTCAATAAAAGGATTTCTTAATTCAGGGTCATCTAGCAGTTCTGTCAATAAATTATAGTTATAGTCTTCAAACACCCCTTTATCAAGTTTGACGTCTTCTATATCAATTTCTTGGTCTGACGGGTTGTTGAGCAATTGGTTCAATGAAATATAAGATTGTTCTAATTGATTAGCCGCCTCAACCATGACTTGTGTATTTTGAGCTTTAGCGCTTAAAAAACGCAATGAATCAGATTTTCCTGATTGACCGATTTCATAACTTTGTTGCGCCAGTTTAAGGTTGTCTTTTGTTAATTTTAAGTTGAGTAGTTGAATCTGAGCATTAGTTTTCAAGATTAACACTGTGAAATAGGCGTTTACGGCATCAAATATTGTGTCTAATTGTTGTGCGCTAAAATTTTCTTTTTGAGCCAATATCAAACTTTTTTGTATGGCAATTTCTGAATTGGCGGCATTTGAATAGAGTGTTTGATTAATGTTTAAATTCCCTGTGCTAGAAAATTCAGGGTTACTGCCATTACTTAAATCGGCTAAATCTGGGTCAATGTATGCGCCAGTGACAGATGCCGAAATTGTTGGTTTATAATTGTTTTTAGCGGATTTTAAATTCTGTTGGCTTAAATCAACATCAAGGCTTGATATTTTTAAACTCAAATTTTTTGACAGCACTTGATTGATGACTTCAACTAAATTCATTTTATCTTGTGAAAGAATATTGTTAAAATCGCCAACGAAATCTGTGTCAGCAATTAAGCTATACTTGATTGGCACACCTATGGCTTCTGCGGTATTGTAGTTGATTGTTAGTTGAGAAGTATAATCAATAAAAACAGGCATTTCGGCTAAGGGAGTGCCCAATATATATGAATCAACTGTCAGCGCTATTCTTCTAAAAAACTGTTCAATATCTCCTTCAGCTTTATGACTTGCCATAATTCCAGCTTTTACTTGGTTGATACTATTGAGTGTAAATGATGGAATTTTCTGTTCCATGAGTTTAATTGCCAGTTGTCTGACTTCATCTTCTTTCAAGAAAAATCCACCAGCCAAATAAATGGCATCCACGTCATTGAGTTCTTTTAATATGTCACCTACAGCTTCAAAAGGTATGATTTTATAATCAGAATCAATGTCTTTAACCGCTTCATCAAGCACATCATTTAAGTTTAAAAATTCAACAATACCCTTATCAACAACAATGCCAACATTTTTAAATCCAGTCAATTGTTTTAATTTAGCCAAATCTTCTTTGTATGATTCAGATTCAATCAAATAAGTAAAATTCTTAATCCCTGAGGTTTTTTTGGTGATATCCAAATCATTATAATCTTGGTTAATAGCGCCAAATAAAATGGTCGGTATTTTGTGTTTTTTTTGTTTGCTAACCACTTCACTTGTTATGACACCAAATGCAATAAGTATATCAATGTCATTGTCCATTAATTTAAAATATTGGTCTGCGGCAAGTTTTATATCAAAATTATTGACATAAAAACCAGTGTCAGGAAATTCAATATTAGCATCTTCTCCAACCACAGCTTTGATTTGGTTTTTAAGGCGATTTAATAAAACTTGCGTTTTATCAGAATGGTTATCTAACATTATTCCAATGTTATAGGTCGTTTTGGCATGTGCTATGCTTATAGACAATAAGAGCACTAAGATTAATGATGATATTTTTAACATACCATTATCTTATATAATGTATACAAAAAAAGCTTCATTTCTGAAGCTTTTTTATTATTAATTTAGACTAATAAATATTAGAATGGTATGTCATCATCGAAATCATCAAAGGCTGGTGCTTGTTGGGATGATTGCTGATTATTTTGTGATTGATTCTGTTGACCTTGATTATTATTTTGTTGAAAGTTATTTTGGTTTTGACCTTGGTTTTGTTGAGGTGGATTATTAGCTCGTGGAGCAGCTGGAGCTTGCCCACCACCAAATTGTCCTTGGCCACCACTTTGACGGGCATCTAACATTTGCATTTCATTGGCAACAACTTCTGTTGTATAGCGGTCTTGATTATTTTGATCTTGCCATTTGCGGGTTTGTAATTTACCTTCCAGATAAACTTTACTGCCACGTTTCAAATATTCACCTGCAATTTCAGCTAAACGACCAAAAAACACGATGCGGTGCCATTCCGTTTTAACAACGTCTTCACCTGTGTTTTTGTCTTTCCAACTTTCTGAAGTAGCCACTGAAATGTTTGTGACTGCTGCACCTGATGTGGTGTACCTAACATCTGGATCTTGTCCAAGATTGCCGACTAAAATGACTTTGTTTATACCTCTTGACATGTCTGTATCTCCTATATATTTTACAGTAACCTTATTTTTTAAGGTCGAATCGATAATTGCTGTGATCAGCAATCGCTTAAGAAACTGAATTATACTCCAAAAAAATAAAAAGGAAATAATTATATTTCAGTTTTTTAATTAATGTTAATTTAAAAAAACAAACTTGATCAGTGGCACTATTACAATTAACAATGTGCAAAACACTATTAAGATCAAGAGCTTTTGTCCGCAAATGAACGTCGATTACCGCATATAAGTAAACCGTCATAACTGCGAAGATAGGTGTGACGCTGTTTTTTTTATTGTTAATTACTAAATACTCATTGTACATTGCTAATTGACTAGCCCATCTACTCGTTATTTAGAATCTGATTTCAATATAAACTCACACTTTTTGGAATCTGGAGAATAGGCAACAAACTCATTTATTTCTGGTCCCTTTTGAACCCATACTCTTCCACATTTATGGCATTCATACATATCGACTTCATAATTCATCTTCATACTTGAAATATGATCCCATAAAACTGATTCATCACTAAGATCCCTTGGGTAACCCGGGAGAAAGTACTTGTCGAGCCACTTTTCACGTTCTCCATTCTTACTGAGTGTCAGAAAATCGATAACACTTTTGATGATTCCATCATAAACCTTCTCACAATCTTGATCCTTAGTGATAAATCCTTTATGAGGTAGACAATCCGTTTGATCGACAATTGTATGACCACAACTACATCCAAATTTACTCATTGTATTATTAGCCAACAACATACAAATAATGCATTTATGAAATTAATCGCATTCTTATAATCAATCTGATTGTCCATTTTATTCTCCTTAGATTCAAGTTGTAAGTGCAACGGTTTTTACTATTGCATAAATTAAGTAAGATGCGTATCGTTGCACTTGCTTAAAAATTCAACAGAGAATCCATAAATGAAAAACTCATATACGCACCTTACACGAGAGGAACGATA
>JBGCFT010000019.1:0-11755 GCA_045107085.1 Marinicellaceae bacterium
CTAATAAAACACTTTACGGATATTGCAGATGTGTCCCAATTACCCATTATTTTATATAATGTTCCCAGTAGAACACAAAATGACTTACTGGTTAAATCAACTATTAAATTAGCACGACACAATAATATTATTGGTATAAAAGAAGCGTCAATTCAACAAGAAAGAATCTCTGAACTTGCCAAGTTAGCTTCACAAGATTTCGCCATTCTCTCTGGTAATGATGATATGTTTTTAGAGGCCATGCATAATGGAGCCTCTGGTGTCATAAGTGTGGCGAGTAATTTGCGTCCATATATTTTTAATCAAATTTGTACTTATATGGCTTTGGGTGATATTATTTCTGCTAAAAAATGTGATTCTAGTCTAGAAAACTTATATAAAATGTTATCATGTCAGCCCAATCCGATACCAGTTAAGTTTTTATTACATCAAGCAGGATTGATTGGTGATGGAATAAGGCAGCCTTTGGAATGGTTTGAAGGCACAATGCCAGAATCAAACAAAGAAATTAAGAAAATTATTGAAGAAATAAAATTATGAAAAGAATATTACTATTAACACTGATTGCTTTTTTATTAAATGGTTGTCGTTACATCAACCCTCAAAATCAGTATCTTGATGCCAAAGAAGGAAAACCATTAGAAATACCTGCTGGATTGAATGAACCTGTCGTTTCCTCTGAATTAGATGTGCCAAAAGCCAGCAACGAAAATAAAATAGAAACTGCTAATAAAACACCACCTCCAGAAATGCCAATTAGGACAAAACAAACTAGTAATGGCGATGCCAAGATTGAAAGTCAATTGGGTTATGCGGTATTATCGGTCAAAACAGAAAAAACTTATATGTGGCAAGCAATGGAAGATATTTCTATAGAAAATTGGACAGTAAAAACTACAGATAAAGACAATTGTACAGTTGACCTGGAATACAATGATTTGGCAGCAAGAGAGAGAGAAGACAGAGGATTTTTCAGAAAGTTATTCACCAGAAAAAACTTCTTTTCAGATTACTCTGGCCTGTATACATTGCGTTGTGAAGAAAAAGCAAGCATGGTTAATGTTAAATTTACAAAAGGAGATGGAAGTAAGCCCAATTCTTTTTTAGCAGATAACGTTATGAATGTATTGTTTGATAAATTTCAATAACATATTTATCATATAATACCCTCATATAAATGAGCTTTATGAATGTCACGGGGTGTGTGGCTAGTCTGGAATGAGATAAGGTTTAAAAGCCTACGAAAATTCAACAAAAATTAAAATCTCAGTGCAGTTTTAACAATTAAAATTGAAGTAAAAGGAATCACTGTCTTTTTTCCATCCCCTTTTTACATAGAGTTTTTGTGCAGCAAAATTGTTTTTGTGGGTTTCCAGAACGAGCTTGCAAGCCTGATTATTATTGGCAAACTCCTCTGCACGTTGCATGAGTTTGCTGGCGATTCCTTTTTTACGTATACCTTCCAAAACAAATAAGTCATTTAGGATGTACATCTTTTCCATTGCTACTGAAGAAAAACTGGGATATAACTGAACAAAACCAACCAATTGTGCATCAATGACAGCAACGAAAATATAAGAGTCATTGTGGTCTAAACGACGTTTTATAAAGGTTTTACAAGCTTGTAAGTTGTGTTGTTGATTGTAAAAAACCCGGTATTGATTAAAAATCAATGTCAACTGTAATAAATCTCTGCGTTCTGCTCTGCGTATTCTCATATTAACTATGTTATTATTAAATTGGCTTAAAAATGTGAAATGTATCACAAAAGTAATAATCAGTAAGAGTGCGCAATTTTCTGTACTGCTCGACAAATTTACTAAGAAGTTTTACTTTATGTTAAAGAATATGAACTTTTTTGGGTTGCTTCACTCTATTTGGTTATAATAACCGATTTGAAAAATCAATCAATAGACTTGTGCTATAAAAAGGTAGAAAAATCCATGAAAAAAATCTCATTATTATTCATATTCATCTATAGTGCAATGCTCAACGCCAATGTAGAATTCCTCATTGATGGTGGAAACTCCAGTGCCATTCCTATTGCTATTTTACCCTTTACAAATAATACACAAGCAACCAAGATAGCCTCAGTTTTATCAGATGATTTAAATTTATCTGGCCAATTTAAAACATTAGGCAATGAACAATTGATTGATAACCCTCAATACGCAAGTCAAATTAAATATGGCCAATGGAAAATGGCTGGCGCCCAGTTTTTAACCATCGGTGCCATTAGATCATCTGGACCAGGGCGATATGAAATAGATGTTAAATTATTTTCAATTATAGATCAAAAACAGCTATTAGCACTGACTCTACCTGTGTTAGCTGGTGATTTAAGATCAGGTGGTCACTATATAGCTGATAAAATCTATGAAGAAATTACAGGAATAAAAGGTATATTTTCTACTAAAATTGCTTATGTGACAGCCACAAAAATCACCGATGGCATTGAATACCAACTATTAGTGGCTGATGCCGATGGGAAAAACTCTCAAACATTGGTTACATCATCACAACCTTTATTATCTCCAAAGTGGTCACCAGAAGGCGATAAATTGGTATATGTCTCTTTTGAAAAAGGAAACTCTGCTATTTATATCCAAAATTTATCTACTGGAGGCAGGGAGCTAATGAGCAATTATAAAGGCATTAACAGTGGACCATCATTTTCACCTGATGGCAAACAATTGGCTCTGACGCTATCAAAATCAGGCAATCCAGAAATCTATACGATGGATATCAATACTAAAAAACTTACGCAAATCACCAATTCATGGGCCATTGATACTGGCGCTAATTGGTCCCCAGATGGTAAAAGTTTGGTGTTCACATCTGACAGAGGCGGTAAACCGAATTTGTACCAAGTAGACTTTGATACTCAAGTTGCCAAACGATTAACATTTGAAGGAGATTATAATGCGGGTGGAAGTTTTTCACCTGATGGAGAGCTCATCTGCTATGTTCAAGGTAACAAGAACAATTATAAGATAGCCTTAAGAACCAATAAATCAGAAACAACAGAGCTGATCAGTAATGGCCCATTAGATGAGACACCTACTTTTGCACCCAATAATAATATGATTTTATATGCGACTAAAAATAAACAAGGCCAAGGCATCTTAATTTCAACTTCTTTAGATGGTAATACAAAAAATCAATTACTGGTCTCAAGCGGCCATATTCGAGAACCTTCCTGGTCGCCAGTGATTAACTAGTGGTAACGGTATCATTGGAAATTTTATGAGAAAACAACCAATAAATGGCTAAAAAATTATTTGAATCGAATCATTATATTGCCATTAATGATGAGGTTATTTCTTATGTATTGAAACGCTCAAAAAAAAGAAAAGTCAGTATAGCCATGCGTTTTAATCACCAAGGTCAATTACAAATAAACGCACCGTATAGGACACACCAATCTTATATTGATGAATTTATAACCGCCAAATATCAGTGGATTAAAACACAGCAAAAATTAGTAGAGCAAAAAGCAAACAAAAAAAAACTGGCTTATCATCAAGGTTCAGAGCATTATTTTTTAGGACAATGTTATTTTTTGAATCTTCAAACTTCAAAATCATCTCAGGTGTTAATTCAGGAAAATCAATTAATAGTATTTCACCGCAAAAACAGCAATATAAAAGCCATTCTTGATCGATGGTATAAAAACCAAGCTTTAGAATACTTTATTAATCGAACACAAGATTTAGCCAGCCAGTATAAATTTCCTGAAGTTAAAAGCATTAAAATTAGAAACATGCGAGCAAGATGGGGCAGTTGTAATAGCCGTTCTGAAATTACTTATAATACCCACTTAATCAAAACCAGCAAAGAGTGTATAGATTATGTGATCATTCATGAGTTATGCCATTTAATACAACCAAACCATTCAGCTTTGTTTTACCAACTGCAATCTAAAATCAATCCGCAATGGAAAGCACAAAAACAATTACTTAATCAATTTGATTTATCATGATATGATATATTTATGACAAATAAAACTGAAAAAATTATAAAAAGTCTGAAGTTGATTAGTCAATCAAGTTTGTCTGAGCGAGAAGCGTTAATCAACCAATTCAAAAAAAACTTTCCTGATGATTTAGATTGGTTGCAGATGTTTGATAGGAAAAAACCAGCCAGAGAAGTTAATCAATTTAATGCACCCAATATTGATGGGTTTGAGATAATTAAGACTTTGGGCAGTGGCGCTAACGGTAAAGTTTTTTTGGCTTTAAAAGGGTCAAACAATCAAAAAGTTGCCATAAAAGTTCCCATGAAGTTTTTGAGTAAAGATCAATTGCATAGATTTACGCATGAGAGTCAATTGTTATCGCGCTTATCTCACAACAATATTGCGCAACTTTTTGAAACAGGCTATTTGGAAAAAGATCAGTTGCCCTATATTGTAATGGAGCACATTGATGGAGTAACAATCAATCATTATTGTGACGATAATAACTTAACTAGAAAAGATATTATTCAACTATTTTATCAAGTTCTTGAAGCCGTTCAATATGCCCACAATAGAGGAATTGTTCATCGAGATATTAAGCCAGAAAATATATTAGTCACTCATGATGGCGTGGTTAAGTTATTAGATTTTGGTATTGCATTGGCTACAGACAACAGCACCCAACATTTGACTCAGTTAACCAAAACTGGAGAAATTGTGGGTACTTTGGCTTATATGAGTCCTGAACAAGTCAGCGGCATTAACACCATTGATACACGGGCTGACGTTTATTCATTGGGAGTGGTTTTATATCAATTGCTGTCAAAAGGATTGCCGCACAAGCTAGATGCCAATCAAATTTTTTCGGCCATTAGTAAGATTATTGAAGATCAGCCTAAAAAAATATCTACACTGGCATCAGACATTGATGAAGATCTAGCTAAAATCGTTCACCATTCTATTGAAAAAAATCCGGATGAACGTTATCAATCACCAAGGGATTTTAAAAAAGACTTGGATAATTATCTCTCTGGTCATGCCATAAGTGTCAAAAACAGCACATTATGGCAGAATTTGAAATACATCTCTCGAAAACATAAAGCCCTGGTTTCGGGGTCTTTATTGGCGGTTATGGGTTTAATAACGGGTCTTATTTTTGCTGTTTCATTTGCTTTTAAAGAGCAAGAAGCGCGAAAAATTGCAGAAACCAATGCAAAAACCAGTGCACATACTTCTCATTTTATTAATCAATTATTAACCTCTGCAGATCCTGATAATATTTTTGGAGAACAATTAACCGTCTTGCAAGTGATTGACAATGCAGAGTTCACCATTAAAGGTGAACTTGAAGATGCGGAACCTGTAGAGGCCAATATCAGAACAACTTTGGCCAGCGTTTATACCAGTTTAGGTCAATATGAAAAAGCCCAATATCAAATTGATACGGTAGAAAAATTATTGCTTGATCTCACAGAAATGGAAGATTATCTGGATTTTCATTTTACCATCAAATTTATACAATCAAAATTGTATTCAGTAACCAATAAAGTTGAGGAAAATATAACATTGCTTAAACAGTTGGAAAAAACAACTGCGAATCACCCGCTATTTTATGCGAAAACCCAAGCAGCACTTGGCAATGCCTACCTTTCTTCAGGTGACATTGAAAAGTCCAAAAGCGTGTTAACTGAAATTATTAACCGTAAATATGAAGAGACCAATAAGGAATTTATAGAAATTCAATTATTTGCAAAAGGCAGCTATGCCGTCTTATTAACACAAACTGGAGATTTTGCACAAGCCAAAGAAATGCTTGAGCAATTGCTAGAACAAAGAATTCAAACCAAAGGCGAAACACATATTCAAACATCATCGGTTCTGAATAGTTTGGCAAATGTTGAATCTAATCTAGGCAACTATTCAAAAGCCCAATCACTCACGGAACAAGTGATTAAAAATCGACAAGCCCTGTTAGGTGACAACCATATAAGCACTATCAACAGTAAGGTCAATTTGATTTCTATACTGGTGACAAGTAATCAGTTGGTCTTAGCTGATGAAAAATCTAAAAAATTACTTAAACAGATGGAAGATAACCTTGGGGAATTACACAAACGTACTTTGCAACTAAAAAACATACGGGCCTATTTACTGGAAGATTTGAATAAACCAAATGAAGCAGAGGCATTGTACCGTTCAACGCTGAATGCTTATGCCAAACAAGGCATTAATAAAGGCCCTGAATTATTTGCCTTACAAAATAATTTAGCCATGTTACTCATGAACAAAAATAGTTTGCAAGAATCAGAAGAGATGTTTAGTCAATTGTTGGACAATGTGAGAGGAATTCTTGGTGAAGAACATATCTATTATGCTATTTTTATTGGAAACTTTGGTGAGTTGCTGCTTAAACAAAAACAGTATGCAAAAGCAGAACCTTTATTGCAGATGAGTTATGAAAAATTAGTCACCACATTTGGTGAAAACCATAAACGTACTCTGAAAGCACAAAAAAGATTGGAACAGTTAGCCAATAAAGAATAAAATGAGAAAATATTTAAACTAATTATGAGTATGACAGAACTGCGTATCATTATATTGCTGATTGGAGCCGTTGTATTATGGCTGATATATTATTTCGGCACCAGAAATGAAAAAAAAGATGCAGACACAGACTTTTTGAATCAAGAAATCGCACCTGAACTAGATTTAAGTAAACCTCGACCTAATGATTTGCCAAGAAAAAACAAAAGCCTATCTGTTGATGAAGCTCTAGAATTGCATGAAAAAGAGCAGCTAAATGAAAAAATCATTACTTTATTTTTGCATGCTAAAGATGGCCAACAATTCGATTGGCATTTAATACAATCCGCTGCTGAACAAGTTGGATTGGAATTAGGTCAAGATAATTTATATTACCGTTTTAATGGTTTTGGAGAAAACAAAAAACTGGTATTTATGGTCGCTAATATGTTGAAGCCAGGTGTTTTTCAGCCCGATATGCGCACAACAGGATTGGTGTTAATTATGACATTACCAGGTGTCATGTCTGCTTTGGATATGTGGGATACCATGTTTCCAGTAGGCGAGCGCATTGCCGAAATCTTGGGCGGTAAATTAACCGATGATAATCACCATATTTTTAGCCGTCAAAGAATAGCCTCAATGCGAGAAGAAATGCGCGAATTCGATCACCACCACAGTATTTAATACTTCATGTCAGACTCCATTCAACTCAACATACAGCGGTTGCGTGACCAATTAAATGATTATGCTTATCATTATTATGTTATGGATGATCCTTTAATCAGTGATACAGAATATGACAAACTCTATCAGAAACTCAATAATTTAGAGACCCAAAACCCGGCATTGATTACGGCAGATTCACCGACACAAAGAGTAGGCGATAAACCATTAGAAGGGTTTAAACAAATTAAACACGAAATTCCCATGCTTTCCTTGGGAAATGTATTTTCAGAAGAAGAGTTAAGCGACTTTGACAACCGCTTGTTAGACCTGACTGAGCTGACTTCAATTGATTACAGTGCAGAGCCAAAACTAGATGGTTTGGCTGTAAGCATTTTATATGTTAAGGGCAGATTGTATCAAGCAGCGACAAGAGGCGATGGCACCACAGGAGAAGACATTACCGCCAATGTAAAGACCATTAAAGCCATTCCTTTAATATTAAGAGGCAAAGATTTTCCAGAAAGGTTAGAAGTCCGTGGAGAAGTCATTATGAGCCGCAAAGGATTTGCTGAATATAATAGACAAGCCGAACTACTGGGAGAAAAGACATTTGCTAATCCTCGTAATGCTGCGGCTGGTAGCTTAAGGCAGTTAGATCCAAGAAAAACAGCCAAACGCCCCTTGATGTTTTATGCTTATTCATTAGGAGTAGTTTCAGAGGAATTACAATGGCAGACACATCTTGAGTCACTTAACTGGGTGAAATCTTTGGGAATTCCGGTCAATGCATTCAATCAAGTGTGTCAAGGCGCACAAGGCTGTTTGGCGTTTCATCAAATGATTGGCAAGGCCCGAGCTGAATTAGATTATGATATCGATGGTGTTGTTTATAAAGTTAACAAATTATCATTGCAAAAAAAATTGGGATTTGTCACCAAATCTCCTAGGTGGGCAACAGCACATAAGTTTCCGGCTGAAGAAGCAACAACTAAGATTGAAAACATAGATGTTCAGGTTGGCAGAACTGGAAGTATTACACCTGTCGCACGGTTGCAGCCTGTTGTTGTTGGAGGTGTTACGGTTACAAATGCTACTTTGCACAATGAAGATGAAATTCGACGCAAAGATGTTCGCATTGGCGATTGGGTTTTTGTTCGCAGAGCAGGGGACGTCATTCCTGAAGTGGTCAAAGTAATATTAAAGAAACGCCCTGAAAACTCTCAAATCTTTGAAATGCCAACCCATTGTCCTGTATGTGATACTCAATTGCAAAAACTAGAAGGAGAAGCGGTTCTTCGGTGCCCTGCGGGATTGTATTGTGATGCACAGCGCAAAGAGGCAATTAAACATTTTGCTTCAAGGAAAGCCTTGGACATAGAAGGCTTGGGTAATAAATTAGTAGAATTATTGGTTGATGAAGGGCTTATAAAAACGCCCGCTGATTTGTTTCATTTAAACAAAGATGAAATCATTAATCTTGAACGCATGGGCGAAAAATCAGCCACTAATTTACTGGAATCCATTGACTCTAGTAAGCAAACTACCTTGGATAAGTTTATATATTCGTTGGGAGTTAGAGAAGTGGGTGAAGCGACTGCTTTAACCTTGGCCAATCAATTAAAAGACATTCACATTATTGCAAAAACCATGGCCGAAGATTTAGAACAGTTACCCGATATTGGTCCAATTGTCGCAAAAAAAATCACACAATTTTTTGCAGACGAACACAATTTAGCTGTTATCCAGCAGTTACTCGATGCTGGCATTACTTGGGATAAAATTGAAACACCAAGCCAAGAATCGCAACCATTGCTAGGCAAAACCATTGTTCTGACTGGATCTTTGTCGCAGTATACAAGAGCCACTGCCAAAGACAAACTGATTAAACTCGGAGCAAAAGTAGCCGGTTCTGTTTCTAAAAACACCGATATACTGGTTGCTGGTGAAAAAGCAGGATCAAAACTGACCAAAGCTGAAAAGTTAGAAGTTGTGATTAAAGATGAACAATGGTTGATTGATCTATAGACTTAATGTGTTTTATCAGCATCATTCTTAAACAGGTTGATGTTGGATTTAAAAGTCATCATAATCAACAATATCAGAAATATCAACCATCCCAAATTATTCAACAATGGCACTGAATGCGCCACAGTAAAACCAGTTTGATCAAAATCGTATATTGGAACACCTGGACTTGGGGGAAGACTTTGATTATTGCTTACATACTTGGCAGTTATCGTATAGGTTCCAGATCCCAATTCTCCTAAATCGTAATATTGCCTGATAGAATCCCAAAATTTAGGTGGTAATGGAGAACAGCGAGCGACTCCAAAGGGAGGTCGCAATGACATAATAATATCAAAATGCTTGTTATTCTCCGTAATAATTATATTGGGTGACGCTTTATTAGAAAGTCCATAATAAGGACAAGATACATATATACCAATTCTTACGTTTCCATCTTCTTGAAAGACCTTGATCAGCGGAGGTTGAGTGCCTGTATTAGCCAATGAACTCAGAGAGAGCATCAAAAATAAAAGTGCTATTAATCTGTACATTTTGAATCTGCAAAACAACCTTTAATTAATTTATATAAACTGAGTGTATCACTTGAGTGATAACTTTGTAATCGATGTGTTCTATTCCTCAAATCTCACTAAAACGGTATTGGCAGTAATCACATCGTTAATTTGAACAAATATCTCAGAAACAATCTCATTCGATGTCGCTTTTAAAGAAAGCTCCATTTTCATGGCTTCCATTACTATTATGGTTTGATTTTCAGTCACAGCGTCTCCAGCTTTCACTTTAATATCCAGGATTTTACCTGGCATGGGTGCAATGATATCCCCTTTATTTTGTGATAAAGCCATACTTTGATGGTTGATTTTGTCAAAAATATATCTTTGGTGGTTATCAATGAGTTGAATCTGTTCAGCAGACTCAAAAACTATATTTTCAGGATTAATATCAATAACAGAATCATCAATTTCGACAGAATAATTGTCTTTAATTCGGGCCTTAATCTTAATCTCTTCGTCATTATATAACCATTTGTAATGGTTAAAATAAGTTCCAGAATTGCTCCATGATTGGTTACCAGACCAAGCAGATTGTGCTATGTTTTGTGATGTTTTGAGTATTAAAGTAGCCAAAACTGATTGATTAATTATGGGTGCTTCAATTTTTAATGTTCCATTGTCTAAAGAGTTGGTATAGATTGTATTATCTCTAAAACTTGGTTGTGACATCAGTGCAGATAAAAACCCTAAATTGGTTTTAACACCGACAATAAATGTATGATCTAAATTATGTAAAACTTTATCAATACAAGATTCTCTGTCATCTGACCAACAAACTGTTTTAGCTATCATGGGATCGAAATGAATACTAATATTGTTGTTTTTTTCTATGCCTGTATCGATAATGATGCCTTTACCTTCACAAAAAACCACGTCATGTAATAACCCCGTGGCAGGTAAAAAGCCATTGAAACTATCTTCTGCATAGATTCTGGCTTGAATGGCGTGTCCTGTACATTTAATTTCTTTTTGTGTTTGTGGTAATGGTAAGCCTGAGGCCACTAATATTTGCCATTCTACTAAGTCTGTTCCAGTTACCATTTCAGTCACCCGGTGTTCAACTTGTAAACGGGTGTTCATTTCCATAAAGAAAAATTCATCATCTTCTACTATGAACTCTATGGTACCAGCGCCTTGATAATCTACTGCCTTTGTTGCTGCCACAGCAGCAGCGTACATTTTTTGTTTTGTTGAACCATTGATACAAGTAGCTGGCGCTTCTTCAACAATCTTTTGGTACCGTCTTTGACTAGAACAATCTCGCTCAAATAAATGCACAACATTACCCTGTGAATCAGCAAAAACTTGCACCTCAATGTGTTTAGGGCGGGTAATAAATCTTTCCAAAATAACATGATCATTGGCAAAACTTTTCATGGCCTCCCGTTTAGCAGAGCCTAAAGAATCAATAAATTCTGAGGATTCATTTACAATTTTCATGCCCTTACCGCCACCACCTGCACTGGCTTTAATCAATAAAGGATAGCCAATTTCATCGGCTTTTTTATGTAAGAAATCAACTTCTTGTCTATCTCCATGAAAGCCTGGTACACAAGGAACATTGGCTGCTATCATGGTTTTTTTGGCCGCTGCTTTTGAACCCATTAAGTCTAGGGCAGGAACAGGAGCGCCAATAAAAATCAGGCCTGCCTTAGCAATAATCTGGGCAAACTCTGTGCGTTCTGATAGAAATCCATAGCCGGGATGAATCGCATCAACATCATTATCCTTTGCAATATCAACAATGGCTTGTGCATCCAAGTAAGCAGCTGTTGGAGTTTCAGCGGTAATCGGAAAAGATTCATCTGCCATTGTGACATGTTTCGCATTGCGCTCTATTTCGGCATAAATGGCAACCGTCTTAATATTCAGCTTTTGACAGGTTTGTATTATTCTGCACGCAATTTCACCGCGATTGGCGATTAGTATTTTATTTATTTTCATTAATTTTTTCTAAGATTGGTGCCATTTCTTCAGGGCTGTAAGTTTTTTTAATTTCGAGTTTGAGAGCTGGTTTATTCAA
>JBGCFT010000190.1:0-2520 GCA_045107085.1 Marinicellaceae bacterium
ATTTTCAGATTATGGACATCAATAATAATGTTACCATTATCCGTTGTAAATCCCTGACGAAGTATAGGTTGACCGCCCAGTTTTGCCATTGCACGACCGACATGCGATTGTGCCATAGGAATAACTTCTATAGGAAGTGGAAATCCACCTAAAATATCAACCATTTTACTTTCATCAACAATACAAACAAATTTATCACTGGCAGCAGCAATGATTTTCTCGCGTGTTAATGCACCACCACCACCTTTTATCAAACGGTTATGTCCATCACATTCATCAGCGCCATCGATGTATAGAGAGAGTTGTCCTGTCTGATTTAGGGTTTTAACTTGAAAACCTTTGGCCTGCAAACGCTTAGTGGTTTCATCAGAACTAGAAACGAAACATTCAATTCGGTCATCAATTTTCGGTAGTAAATCAATTAGAAAATTAACAGTTGAACCGGTTCCCATTCCAACAACCATGTCATAATCATCAAAATAGTCTAATGCGGCTAGCGCAACTTTCTGCTTTAACTCGTCTTGTTTACTCATAATTATTCTCCACTATTAATGACTTCTTTGTTGGTAAAGATCAAATCTAAAGGCACATCCCAAGATTCAGATTTAATTGTATCATCTTCTTGAAAATCATAAGCCACTCCAACCAATATTGTGGGTTTTTCTTGTGATTTATTGTGTTCAAAATAGCGATCATAATAACCACCACCCATTCCAAGCCTGTGACCAACACGATTAAATCCAACCAAAGGAAGCAAGCACAAATCAATTTCATTAGTATTCACAATCTTGTCATTCTGCGGCTCTAAAATGCCGTATTTATTTTTTGAAAAGCTTGTATTAACATCACAATAATGAAAAACCATGGCGTTATTATTAAGTACCACAGGCAAACACAACTTTTTCTTACTGTTAAGCAGAACAGATAAATCCGCTTCATTTTTAAATGCAGAATATAGTGCCACACATTGACTGGATTTAAAAACCTCAGAATCTAAAATACGTAGACATATTTGTAAACTAAATTCATTAACTTGGTCTGAATTTAAACTGTTCCTTTTCTGGTTAAGCTTTTTTCTTTTGCTTTTTTTGTTTAACATGTTTTAAACATATAAATTTTCAATATACAGATTAAACTGGTTTTATTCCTGTCCAGAATGAATTCATCAGATTTTGAGCATATTTTATCCCTTCTTCATCCGTCATTTCTTTTGAGATATTTATAATTAATGCAAACTCTACAAGCTTTTTATTTATAAAAGAAAAGCGGCTGATACCAATTGTTTTGGCATTATA
The DNA here is from genome assembly GCA_045107085.1 of Marinicellaceae bacterium. Taxonomy (GTDB): domain Bacteria; phylum Pseudomonadota; class Gammaproteobacteria; order Xanthomonadales; family Marinicellaceae; genus NORP309. The sequence continues at coordinate 1,296 of JBGCFT010000190.1, forward strand.
GCCTTTTGGAAGAAATTTATAATCTGAAGTTGGAAAACAATAGCTTCCGACTCGGTTATTAATAATTAATTCAAGCGAACCATTGTAATGACTATCGATAGCTTTTAATTCAATTTCTATTCCACTTTTAGATGCAGAATTTTTTTGTAAAGTATGAACTGCTTTAAATGCTTGTTCTCTAGTTTGCATATTTGAAGGTAGTTCAGTTACGACAATAGCAGCAAAAGGAGGCTCTAAATCTTGGTCACTAATTAAAAAATAATGATCGGTTACACCTCTAGATTTATCATCTAAAAATAACTTTAAATAAGTATTTTTTACATCTGGTAATTGAGGAATTTTATATTTAAAACCAGAATTAGGTATAGAAATTGACTTAGATGTTATAATGTTTTTTTCATCAGGGTGGCGATTCATTGCATTGCCACCTATACCATTACACGATTGAGAAGTAAGATTCCAAACAGCTTTTATATTTTTTGCTAGTGATAAATTATTAGAATTTGCTTGAGTTGATACTACAATTATTAGTGTAATTAGGATTTTAATCATTGAGTTCATGGTTACCATATGTGAATTACTAGGTCATACGTATTCTATCATAAAAACACAGGTCCATTTAATTGAATTATTGCTTTTGTGATAGATAAAAAATATGAACATAATTCTAAGGTCTATTCCAACAAAATGGTCACAGTTCTATTAATTTGGTTTTTCAAATTCACCATGAAATTCAAAACTTTGCCAATTTATTTATTGTACCAATGGGTAACCACATTCTGTAGCTTGTATCTGATATTGTTTCAAAACCGAACTTTTTATAATATTGGATAAGCTTTTCATTTTTTGCATCTACAAATAAGCCTTGGCATCCCATATTTTGTTCAATAATAGTGGTTTTTTCAATGGCATCAATTATTAGGTGACTTGATAATGATTGTTTTTGGAAATTAATATCAACGCCCATTCGAGCTAAATTTACTCCAAATAACTCATGCGGATATTTAATATTGATTTGGTGCTGTAATGGTTTGTTAATTAAAATTGAAGTTAAAGTATAAAAACCTATGATTTGAATAGGTTTATTTTCATCAATCAAGACATGTGTTTGCGAATAACTTTTTTTTGCGCTTTGGTTGGCTTGTAGTTTTAAAAATTTATTAATCTCACTTTGGCCGCAGTCAAATTTTTTACGGTCATGTCCTTTATTCAGTTGTTTTATTTT
>JBGCFT010000191.1:0-33000 GCA_045107085.1 Marinicellaceae bacterium
TGCGCATGTTCAATTAAAAAATGATTCCAAATTATTGGATGGTATATTTGATGAAAAAGCAGGGCAGTTAGATGTGTGGATGAGTCATGGCGATAAAGTGGATGTCATGCCTGATGGTTTTCATGTGACCTCAAACAGCGCAACAGCTCCTGTCACATCTTTTGAAAATAAAGATTCGACTATTTTTGGTATTCAATTTCACGCTGAAGTATCACATACCACACAAGGTAAGAAAATATTTGATCGGTTCTTATTTGAGATTTGTGGGTGCGAAAAATTATGGAAAACTGATAACATTATCGAAACTCATGTTGATAATGTTAAAAAAATTGCTGGAAATGATAAGGTTTTATTGGGTTTGTCAGGTGGCGTTGATTCATCTGTTGTGGCGGCATTGTTACATCAAGCCATTGGTGATCAATTGGTTTGTGTGTTTGTTGATACCGGTTTGTTACGTTATAAAGAAGGTGATCAAGTGATGGAAACCATGGCCGAAGGCATGGATATCCATGTTATTCGAGTCAATGCCCAACAAAAGTATTATGAAGCATTAAAAGGTGAAACAGATCCTGAGGCAAAACGAAAAATCATTGGTAATTTGTTTATCAAAATTTTTGAGCAAGAAGCGCGTAAATTAGACAATGTTAAATGGCTGGCTCAAGGCACAATTTACCCAGATGTGATTGAATCTGCTGCTTCGGCCACAGGAAAATCTCATGTGATCAAATCTCACCACAATGTGGGTGGATTACCCGCTGATATGGAATTGCAATTATTAGAACCTTTGCGCGATTTATTTAAAGATGAAGTGCGAAAAATGGGCGTGGCTTTGGGCTTACCTAAAGCCATGGTTTATCGTCATCCTTTCCCTGGACCAGGTTTAGGTGTACGAATTTTGGGAGAAGTGAAACCACTTTATGCTGAAATTTTGGCCAAAGCCGATCATATTTTTATTTCAGAATTGGTTAAATGGGATTTATACGATAAGACCAGCCAGGCTTTTGCTGTATTTTTACCGGTCAAATCAGTAGGCGTGGTTGGCGATGCCAGAAGATACGAATATGTCATTGCTTTACGTGCTGTTGAAACGATTGATTTTATGACAGCCAGATGGGCGCACTTGCCGTATAAATTTTTGGAACATGTTTCAACCAGAATCATTAATGAAATAGATAAGGTTTCGCGTGTGGTTTATGATATTTCTTCAAAACCTCCGGCGACCATTGAATGGGAGTAATGGCTATAAATCTTTATACTGAGAAAAATTATGGTTAGGATAAATTTCTTGTAGTTGTTTAAGCATCAGTTTGGCTTCATCAATTCTTTTATCCTTGATTAAACTATCTAATTTTTCTAGTTTTTGAGTCAATAAAATTTCTTCATTAATTTTAGTCGATTCATTTATTGATCCTCTTGCTAAACGTGCACCAGTGACTATAATCTTGTCTAATTTTTCTGACCCATCATAAGCCGTTAAATCATCAGATTCTAAATTATCTTGTGCTGATTTAAGAGGAGTTTTGGGTGCTTGAAGAACAGCTTCTTGACTCTCTTTAGTTGCAACATCATCTACATTATTATCTAATGATTCTGTCATTATGGTTTCAGAAACTACAGAGGTATCTTTACTTTTGTTTACCAATGCTTCATCAACTTTAGTTTCTAATTCTTTATATTCTAAGTTTCTCTTAACTGCCTTTATTGTCTCATTTTTAATATTGATTTCAAAAGTGGCTTCTACTTCAATATCAGATGCAACAGTTGCAGGTACAGGAACAGGAACAGGAACTTCTTCAGTAACAGTATCACTTAATTCAACTTCCGGTTGGGAGAATTGATTTGATTCTTCCCCAGGTTCTACAATATTTTCAATAGATTGATTAACTGGTTTTGCTGTATTAAGTTCTTTTTCAGTTTGCATTGTTTTCTTGGGTGAAGAATTGTTTTGCATATATTCTACTGGTTCAGAGATAAATTCATTCTCATTTTGTAGCTTTAATATGATTGAAAAACTCATCACTAAAACAGCAGCTGTTGATAATCTAAAAATCCAAGGATTTCTTTTTTTTGGACCATTCATAACAACTTGTTTATCATGACAACTGTTTTTTGCTTGAGACAAAATAAAATTATCTAAACTGGCTGGAGATTTTTCTATTTTTCCTTTTTGGTATAAATTTTCAATGTCATCTTTCATCTTAAATTCTCCAAATTATTTCGCAATTTTTTAATCGCATATCTATATCGACTCTTTATTTTTTCAATGCCTTCTTGAAGCATATCTGCAATCTGAGGTAAGCTTAGCATGGCTTCTTGATGTAATAAAAAAACTTCTCTTTGTTCAAAAGACAGTTTCTCAATTGAATCATTTAAGTGTTTCGATAATCTTTTGGTTTGTAATTCATCTTCAGGATTCCAATTAATACTGCCATCTGTATCAGATTCATCCGTATTGGTTTGAAATGACTTCATTTCTAAATTATTTCTGCGGTACCAATCAACCAATCTATTGTGAGCTAACGTGTACATCCACGTTTTAAATTTGGCAGTGGGTTTATAATTATGTTTGCTTTTAATGATTTTCATCCATAAATCTTGATACAGTTCCTGACAAGTAGATTCATTGCTTAAATGGCGCAGGAAATAGCGATAAAGAGCATCTTTATGTCGAGCATATAGTTTTTCAAATGCATTTTGATCATTTTGTGCAAAGGCCAACATCAGCTCTTCATCGCTTTTTTCAATCATTCACTTTAAGTAGTAAGAAAGTCAACTTATTCTACATGATTAGCTTGTTGAGTGGTTAAACTTTCTGCTAATGATACCAATTGCAAAAACTCACCTCTATAACCATGTTTATCTTCCATCAACGTCTGTTTTACTAAATTTTGTACATCTGTAAAACTAAAGTTTTTGGTCATTTTTCCACCGCGTAATAGTTGTCCCATTCCTGCTACTGCAGCTGATAGTTTAAAGTTGTTCGATGTTTCACTATTCAATTGATCTCTATTAATAGTTTGAACGATCAATTCTGATGTATCTGAATCAGGTTGTTTATAACGCACTTTTAAAGTCGCTAATTCATCAGAATAGGGTTGATTCACCTCATTACTTTGGTATTTAAGTGGTTCAATCCAACCTTGAGAACCATTTAAGATTACTTCATACAATGCTGTTACGCTATGTCCAGCTCCAATTTCACCCGCATCGATTTTATCGTTATTGAAATCTTCATTGTTTAAAACACGATTTTCATAACCTATGAGACGATATTGAGACACTATTAATGGATTAAATTCAATTTGAATTTTAACATCTTTGGCTATTGTCATTAACGTTGAACTCATTTCATTAACCAAGACTTTGTTGGCTTCTTTTAATGTATCTATATACGCATAATTGCCATTGCCTTTGTTGGCTAATTGCTCCATTAAGTGATCATTGTAATTACCTGTTCCAAAGCCCAATGTTGTTAATGCTATGCCTTTCTCTTTTTTTCTTTCTACCATTTCTGTTAATTGCTCAAAATTGGTGGTGCCAACATTGACATCGCCATCTGTGGCAATAATAACTCGATTAATGCCGTCTTGAATGAAGTTATCTTCATTAAGCTGATACGCCAATTTTATTCCTGCGGCACCATTGGTAGAACCACCGGCTGATAATTTATCTAAAGCTTGAATAATTTTAGATTTTTGATCACCACTGGTTGGTTCTAAAACTGTTCCAGCCGCACCTGCATAAACAACAATTGAAACTTTGTCGTTTTTGGTCAGATTTTTAGTCATCAATTTAAAGGAAGATTTAAGTAATCCCAGTTTGTCGGATGAGTTCATTGAGCCAGATACATCAATCAAAAATGTAAGGTTAGATGCGGGTCTTTGCGCTTTATCAATATCATAACCTTGAATACCAATGTGCATTAATTGGGCTTCATCGTTCCACGGAGAGGATGCCAATTCAGTAGAAATTGTAAAGGGTTGATTGGCTTTTTCAGGAGTAGGGTAACTGTAATCAAAATAATTGATTAATTCTTCAACACGAATGGCATCATGTGGTGGAACAATACCCTGATTTAGCATTCTGCGCATATTGCTGTAAGCACCTGTATCTACATCAATACTGAATGTTGAAACTGGATCATTACCGACTAATTTCACGCCATTGTCATCAAAATGATTATAGTTTTCTCGATTTGTTATTGGAGGTGAAGCTAAGGGTTGATGATAATTTAGTGCAGTAGAGCCTGCAATCCGATGACCTGTTACGATTATGGATTCTTTTTTTGAATAAACAGGTGAGGCCATGTCTTGAGCAACTTTAACTTCAGATTCCTCAGTGGCTATTTCTTTGGTTTTTGGATTGTTATTCTTTATGGCAATGTCATCATTTTTATTATCTAGATGTGAACAACCTATAACGCTGCTAATGGCTAAAAATAGTAATGTTTTTTTCATGATAAATTCTCGTTTTGATTAAATGTACCGTGTTAATCGAACGAGTTTCTGAAAAGGGTTTTTTAATTTAATATTTATTGAAAATAATTGAATCTGATGGAGCTTATGTTTTTAAAACACCGTTAAATGAGAAGGATAGTTATTCCATAGTAATTGACTTGGAATCAATCAATCCAATTCAACCATGCGTTTTGATTAATGAAACAGGTACAATCTCTGCCAATGATGTAACTGATGTTGATGTTGATTGTGACATTGGGTCAGATCTTATCTATCGTATTAGTTTTGAGTTGTAATGTTCTAACTCTGTAGTTATTCTAAATCTAACGCTACTCTAAATCCTAGGCTATTTAATCGTTTATCTGCTTTCATAGCACCACGGTTAGCAGATCTTAAATCCATCGGCTTATTTCCACCACTGCCACCACGAACAACAAATTGATCACATCCAATGGGTTCCCAAGGCGAGTTATCTGATGGTGCACCCAAGTAGTTGTTGTGCCAACAATCGGCTGTCCATTCCCAGACATTGCCATGCATATCGTACAAACCAAAGTTATTGGCAGGAAAGTTTTTTATTGAATTTATAAGATATTTACTCTCTTGATTATTAGAACATCCATCGCAAATAACATTATCATTACCGATCTCATCTCCCCAGCTGTAGGCCGTTGTAGATCCAGCTCGAGCGGCATATTCCCATTCAGCTTCAGAGGGTAAACGGTAATTTTTACTGGTTTTGGAATTTATCCACTCAAGGTATTCATTCACATCATTCATATTAACCCGCATGACTGCTTGATTTTCAAATTGCAAATCACTGCTTTGAGGATTGTGCGTACACACTTTATCATCAACGCATTTCTTCCATTGTGCAAATGTGATTTCTGATTCACTTAAGATAAATTCTCTTAAATACACTTGATGCTGTGGTTTTTCATTGTCATTACCATTAACACTGCCCATGGTAAATTGACCAGCAGATATGACAACCATGGTTGGACAATCTTGGCAATCTTTAAAAGTATCACCAACTTTTCTACCAGGCCAATCTTCCTCTTCACTTAAGAGAAATAAAAGTGTTTTTGAGGGCAGCCCATCTTCAACAATGTTTTTAAGTTTTTGATACATCTTGATAGCATTTTTGGTGGTAATCTCTAATTCACCGTTTTCTGAGATGTAAGAAAATTTCAATCTTTTAAGATGAGACTGAATGTCTAGTATCAAAATCTTTTGTTGCATTAACTGATCTTTTTGTTCTTGCTCAAGTTGTGCGGATAATGCCTTATTTTTATTCGTTTCAGACTGTTGCAGAGCTTCTAATTCTTGTTTTTTCTTTTCAAAAGACTTAATTTCTTCAATAAGTACTGGAACTTGTTCTGTATAAGCTCCGTTGGGATTATCTGATAAGTAACTATTGTAAGCTTTAATGGTATTTTGTTGTAAGGCAACTTTCCAAGCCAATTTATCTTGTGTCATGATTGAACTTTTTAATTCATCAAGCAGTGTTTTATCAACAGTTCCAGTGACGACCATATTTTTTTTAATTTCAAAATCTTTAATACTTTCTATGGTGCGTGTATTAAGCACTCCATTTTCAGGAACTTTATAACCCAAGACATTGAGATTTATTTGCACTTTTTCTATCAATGCCTTATCTAAACTAACATCATTCAACTCCTCAACTTTTTCAGAACCATTGAATAATGATTTTAGCTTATCTTTATCCAAATAATCATAACCAAAAAAACCTCCAACCCCAATTAATCCTAAAAATATTAAAGTCATCATAAGCTTTCCAAAACCACTCTTTTTATTGTGATTGATTTCGACACTATTGACATTAACTATGGTTTCTTCATATGGATTGAGACTAGTTCTTGCTGAGATAGGTGTGGCAATATTTTCTTTTGCGTTTGGTACTTCTTTGCTCGCATAAATAGGAGGAGCATTTGTTTGGAGGCTATGATGTTTAAATTCAGGCTTCTGAAAATTATTCCATTTAGATGACCATTCACTTAAATTTTGAGGTCGATCAGTGACTTGTAATTCTAATCCCTTGTCAATAGATTGCAAAAAAGGGGAAGCATTTTGTTTCTGACTGAGTTTTTTAATGGTATCTTCATGAAGACGATTCATGATGTCAGGTGGGCGCTTACCCGTTAAACAAAGATAGGCGACTGCTGACAGCGAATAAATATCAGACCAAGGACCTATGGCACCATTGCTGCTGTATTGTTCTAATGGCGCATAACCAGGTGTAATTATTGTCGTGACTTTTCGGCTTTTGGTTCCAATGGCTTGTCTTGCGGCACCAAAATCAATCAATACTGGCGTGCCATCTAATCGGAACATTATATTATCAGGTTTTATATCACGGTGAAGAATTCCATCATTATGAACCAATTGTAACCCATGAGAAATAGCAGAAATAATGGGGATTAATTGTGCCTCAGACATAGGCTTTGTTTTGGAGACTTTGTCTATTAGGCAACCACCTTCGCAGTATTCCATGACAATATAAGCTGTTCCATTGGCTTCGAAAAATCGATAAATTCTGACAATGTTTGAGTCTTCAAATTTTGCGAGTGTCTTGGCCTCATTAAGAAAAGCATTTAAGCCCCAATCATAAACAGTTTTAGAGGATTTACTCTTGGCCACTATTTGTGAATCTTGCTTACGAACGGCATGTTCACTGGGCATGTATTCCTTAATGGCTACTTTTTTATCTAAATGCGTATCAAATGCCAAATAAGTTAGGCCAAAACCACCTTCACCCAGAAGTTTCTCGATGCGGTATTCACCTAACAAATAATTAGCTTTTAATGCATGAATTGCCATTTAACATTTAAGATAAAATATAATAATAAGCTTATAATACCATTTTAAACTTTATAGTCCATGAGTTTTAAATTTGAATCAGAAAAACTAAACCTATCACTTATATAAAAGTATCTTACTCAACCAAGATTGTTTTTTTAAATTTCAAGCTTAGATATATTGGCAATGGCTCTGAACATTTTATTCAATTGTTTAAGTATTGCTAATCTATTTAATCTGACTTCATCATCTTCACTATTAACCATAACGTTATCAAAAAAATTATCAACTGGAACAGCCAAAGAAGATAAGTAATTAAATGCATGATCATAATGTTGGTTTTTAACATCTTGACTAAATCTTCTTTTAATAGATTCAATTGCACCCAATAGGTTCTTTTCGTGGTCTTTTTTGAGCAATCTTAAGATTACTTTTTCAGGTATTTTATCAGATGATTTTTTCAGGATATTACTGATTCTTTTATTAGCTGCAGCTAAAGCTGTCGCTGTTGAATCTTTCTTGAAAGTTTCACAAGCTAATATGCGTTGATGAAAATCGGTGAGCTTACCTGGTTTTAAATCCATGACAGATTCGATAACATCATAAGAGAAACCTTGTTCCAAATAGTTGTGTTTCAATCTTTGAAAAATAAACTGACTGACTTCTAATTCAACCTGCTTTCTGTCGATGGTGTCTAAACCTAATTGATTGATTGTGAACTCAATTAACTCATAAAGGTTAATATTTAATTCGCCTTCTTGTAATATTCTTATGATTCCAAGTGAAGCACGCCTTAGTGCAAAAGGATCTTTGTTACCTGTTGGTTTTTTACCAACCGCAAATATACCGCATAATGTATCTATTTTATCAGCTAAACTCAATACTTGTCCTAATGGTGTACTCGGTATATTGTCTCCGGAAAAAGCAGGTTTGTATTGTTCTTGAATGGCTTGAGCGACTTCATCATCTTCACCTTGAGCTTTTGCATAATATCCTCCCATGATTCCTTGTAAGTCAGGAAATTCATCCACCATATCTGTAACCAAGTCACATTTAAGAAGAATCGCAGACCTCTCAGCATGTAATATGTCTAAATCTAGATTTAAGGCAAGGTTGAACATAATTTCTTTAATTCGATTACATTTATCGGCCAATGTTCCTAATTGCTTTTCAAAAGTCATTTTATCTAACATTTTGAAATTTGACTCTAATCCATGCTTTTGGTCTTTTTCCCAAAAAAATCGAGCATCAGCCAATCTGGGCTTAATTACCTTTTCAAAACCTTTAACTACTTGAACTTCATCTTTCGATTCTATGTTTGCAAAAGCAATAAAATGTGGTATCAATACATTGTTTTGATCAAAAACTGGGAAATATTTTTGATGCTTCTGCATTGATGAAACCAGTGCTTCTGAGGGAACTTGTAAAAAATCGTCATCAAAACTTCCCAATAAAGCAACAGGATATTCAACAATGGCTGTGACTTCATCAAGTAAACTTTCATCAGTCTTTGCTGTTCCATTGATAGAAGCTGCTACTTTTAAGACTTGTTTTTTAATGTTTTCTTTTCGTGTTATTTGATCAACCTCAACACGCACACCTAAGAGCTGTTTTACATAAGTTTCTGCAGATTCTATTGTTATAAAGTCTGGAAAATGAAAACGATGTCCACGGGATTTATTGCTTGATTGAATGCCAAACATTTCAAAATCAATCACTTCTGAATCCATCAATAATATCATTGAATGAACGGGTCTTATGAAAGAAAAATCATTTGAACCCCATCTCATTGGCTTTGGAATTGGCATTTTTTTGATACTGTTTTGAATAAATCCAGTGATTAAATCACTGGTATTTTTGCCTATTTCTTTGATGTCAAAAACCAACCATTCGCCTTTGTCTGTTTTTAACTTTTGCAATTCATTGACTTCAGCACCAACAGATTTGGCAAAACCCAGAGCAGCTGGCTTGGCATTTCCATCAGCATCAAATGCTGCGATAACTGCTGGGCCTTTTCTTTGGATTATTTTATCAGCTTGTTTTTTATCAATATCAACTAGCATAAAAGCCAATTTCCGAGGAGAGGCAAACCATCTGCTTTGATCTTTATCAAAGTTAATATTGGCATCAACTAAGCTTTCAGTCACGCCGTTAAATAAAGATTTGGCCAGATTATTTAGGGCTTTTGGTGGTAACTCTTCAGTACCTAATTCAAATAAAATATTACTCATCATTCTTCCTCCTGTTGACTGCTAGTGTTGCAGCCAGGAAAACCCAGCGCTTCTCGACTTTCAAAATACATTTGCGCCACAGCTTTAGACATGCTTCTTACTCTCAGAATATATTGCTGTCTTTCTGTCACACTGATGGCTTTACGTGCATCTAATAAATTAAAATAATGTGAGGCTTTTAATGCCTTTTCATAAGCAGCCAAAGGTAACTTTGCTTCAATTAATTTCATACATTGTGTTTCACAGTTATTAAAGTCCAATAAACATGTTTCTGTGTCTGCATATTCAAAATTGTAGGTTGACTGTTCAACTTCATTTTGATGAAACACATCTCGATATGTGACGGTTCCGTTGGGTGTTTCGGCCCAAATTAAATCGTAAATACTGTCTTTTCCTTGTAAGTACATGGCAAGTCTCTCTAAACCATAAGTAATCTCACCCATAACAGGCTTACATTCTAAACCGCCAACTTGTTGAAAATAAGTGAATTGAGTGACTTCCATTCCATTTAACCAGACCTCCCAGCCTAATCCCCAAGCTCCCAGAGTAGGAGACTCCCAATTGTCTTCAAGAAATCTTATGTCATGTAGTAAAGTATCTATTCCTAATTCCTTTAGAGAGTCTAAATACAACTCTTGAATGTTATCTGGAGAGGGTTTTAAAACCACTTGAAATTGATAATAATGCTGTAATCTGTTTGGATTTTCTCCATATCTTCCATCCGTAGGACGCCGACAGGGTTGAACATATGCACTGTTCCAAGGCTCTGGTCCAATTGACCTTAAAAAAGTAGCAGGATGAAACGTGCCTGCACCGACTTCTAAGTCGAGAGGTTGAACAATAACACAACCATTCTTAGACCAAAATTCTTGCAGTTTTAAGATGATTTCTTGAAAAGTTAACATAGGATTATTCATCGATAATTTGATTTATTACAAAACGGTAGATTATAAGTTATTAAATTGAGATTGAAAACGATTAGATTGTAAATTTATTGGACATCTATTAATTAAACAAAATATTAATTTTTCAATTAATTAATTACCCTTGTCAGCTAATCATAAGTGGGTCCAAATGTACTCAATTGAATTGAATAAATTGAGTCAAAAAGAACGAATTAAAAATGACTGACTATTTGTTTTATAGAAATTAAGTTTGTTTCATTTAAATATAGCTTAATTGCTTAAAATAAAACTATCTGAAAGTTATAATACCTTACACTTTTATAGACAGAGTTTTATAAAACTCTCATAGAATATTTATGACAGAATCAAAGACACTTCCACAATTAAAAAATGTTGTAGTTTATGGACTTGGCGCCATGGGCAGACCAATTGCCAGAAATCTTAAAGATCATGGATTGTTATTAGGTGTTAAGAATAGAACCCAAGGCATTGCTTCAGGATTAGCTTCAGAGTTGAATTTAGATGATTTTGAGGACGACGAGCACCTTTTTGAACAAGCCGATTGTGTTTTGACCTGTGTATCTGCAGATAAAGATTTAATTGATGTAGTTGATTCATTCAAAACACACTTAAATCCAGGTTCTGTGGTGATTGATTGTTCTACAGTCAGTGTGGAAACAGCCAGATCTATTGCTGAAGATTTAAAAAAATATGACATTGATTTTATTGACGCACCTGTCTCAGGTGGTGTTGAAGGCGCAAAAAAAGGCACTCTATCTGTTATGGTAGGGGCCCATTTAAAAACCTACAAAAGAGCAGATGATTTGTTTCATTCAATTGGTTCACAAGTGACATATATGGGTAAAATTGGTCAAGGCCAAGCCACAAAAGCGGTTAATCAAGTTTTGGTTGCTGGAGTTGCTCAAGCCGTAACCGAAACCTTGGCTTATGCAGAAAAATGTAATTTACCCATAGAGAAAACCATAGAAGTTTTATCCGCAGGAGCGGCTGGCAATTGGTTTTTGGATAAAAGAGGAATTACAATGTGTAAAAACGAATTTGAAAAGGGTTTTAAATTAGAACTTTTACACAAGGATTTGAAGATTATCCAAAAAGGACTTGAATTAAAAAATGCGGAATCTCACATTGTCAACAAAGGTATCACCGAATTTAAAGAGTTAATGGAACTTGGTGATGGAGAACTGGATATTTCTGCATTGATAAAACTCAAAAGGCTACAACTACATAATGAGGAAGACAATAATGAGTGAAGAAGTGATTAAAGATTCCAACCATACTAAAGAAACCACGCATTTTGGTTATAAAACAGTGGCCACAGAAGAAAAGCAAAAATTAGTTGGAGAAGTTTTTTCTTCTGTTGCCAATAAGTATGACATCATGAATGATTTTATGTCAATGGGTGTCCATAGATTATGGAAACGGCATTTTGTTTTAACCAGCGGTATAGAAAAGGGAGCTCAAGTGCTTGATCTAGCAGGTGGAACAGGCGATATAGCAAAGCTTTTAGCACCAAAAGTAACCAAGTCAGGGCATATTATTGTAGGTGATATCAACCAAGAAATGTTAGATGTAGGCAAACAAAGAATCATCGATTCTGGCTTATTTGGAATCATTTCTACACAACAAATGAATGCTGAACAATTACCATTTGAAGACAATACTTTTGACCTTATAACCATGGCATTTGGTTTAAGAAATGTCACAGATAAGCAAAAATCTCTCAATAACATGCACCGCGTTTTAAAACCAGGTGGTAAATTGATGGTTCTGGAATTCACTCAAGTTAACCTCAAGTTTTTAGCTAAAATTTATGATTTTTATTCTTTTAAAATTCTACCTGAAATTGGACAATTAGTTGCAAAAGACAAAGATTCATACCAATACTTAGCAGAATCGATAAGAAAGCATCCAAATCAAGAAGTTTTAAAACAGATGTTTACAAAAGCAGGCTTTGAATTATGCAAAGTTGAGAATTTAAGCGGTGGAATAGTGGCCATACACACAGGATACAAAACATGAGCGAAGACATAAACTCTCAAACAAAAGAAAACAACTGGTTTGAAAATGTTTTTATAGAAACAGTCAATAAAGCCATGAACAAAAGCCTTTCTTACGATATCGTCTCGGTAAAAAAATTAGATGCTTTTTCAAATAAAGTCATCAAAGTTGATTTGTTATCAACACCTTTTGAATTTTACATAAAAGTTTTAGATCGCAAAGTTATCTTATCAAAGTCACATAACAATGATGCTGATACAAGTATCAAAGGTACTCCAATGGCATTATTTGCAATGAGTGCTGATGAACCTATTTCAGGCATTCAAAATGTTGAAATATTTGGAGATGCCAATACGGGTCAATTTTTTGCAAAATGGCTCAAAAATATCAAACCAGACTGGGAAGAAGCTTGGTGTGATTTATTAGGCGATGGAATGGGTGTTAGGGTTTCAAACATGGTTCATGGATTATTAGATTTTGGGCAAAACTTGAAGAATGCCATGTTGCAAAATACCCAAGAATATTTAGTCGAAGAATCTCGAGATTTAATTGCACCGACTGAAATGGAAGATTTTTTAGATGATGTGGATGATTTGAAGGCCGATACTGCTCGATTAGAACAACAAATAAATGCACTTAAAAAACCCCAATGAATATTTTTAGACTGACCAAAATCCTTCATACGTTTGCCAATTATCGGGTTAAAGATATTCTACCCAAAAACAAACGTAAAAAAACCATACATTTATTGAGGTTATTTTCGCCTCTGGCTTTAAAAGGAAAAAAATGTTCCAGTAGTCCTGAAAAATTACGCTTAGCTCTTCAACATTTAGGGCCTATATTTGTTAAATTTGGACAAGTGTTATCTACAAGACCAGATTTAATCCCAATTGAAATAACACAAGAGCTATCTAAATTACAAGATGATGTTGAACCCTTTGAATGGAAACAAGCCAAAGCATTTATTGAAGAACAAATGGAACATCCATTAGATGAAATATTTAATTTTATCGATGAAAAACCTTTGGCCTCTGCATCTGTTGCACAAGTTCACGCAGCCGAATTAAAAGACGGCACGGAAGTGGTAATAAAAGTACTGCGCCCTGGCATTAAAAAAATGGTCAAACGTGATTTAGAATTAATGCGTTCTGTTGCTAAATTGGCCAAAACATTTGGTAACCCTGGTGTTCAAGTTGATCCTGTTGAAATAGTAGAAGAATTTGAAAAAACCATATATGATGAGCTTGATTTGCAAAGAGAAGCTGCCAATGCCTCTGTCTTGCGCAAAAATTTTATAGACTCTAATGATTTATATATTCCTGAAATTTACTGGGATTATTGTAAAGAAAAAGTCATGGTAATGGAACGCATATATGGCATTCCAATTGGCAAAATAGATAAACTAATATCAGCGGGAATCAATCTTCAAGTACTTTCAGAAAAAGGTCTCAAGCTTTTTTATACTCAAGTTTTTAGAGACAATTTCTTTCATGCAGATATGCATCCTGGTAATATTTTTGTTAATCCTTCGAACCCAGAAGACCCGCAAATTGTTCTTTTAGATTTCGGAATATGTGGATCCTTGCCTAAAGGCCATAAACGCGATCTGGCCAATAATTTCATGGCTTTCTTCAATCAAGATTATCGTCGCATTGCAGAATTGCACATTGAATCAGGTTGGGTACCAGCAGACACGCGAGTAGATGAACTGGAAGCTGCGACCCGAACCATTTGTGAACCTTACTTTGCCAGACCAATTAGTGAGATCTCTTTTGGTGAGGTCATGTTGAAAACATTTGAAATGGCTCGTAAATTTCAACTGGTAGTTCAACCTGAATTTATTCTGTTACAAAAAACCTTATTAAATATAGAAGGGCTTGGCAGACAACTTTATCCTGAATTAGATATATGGCAAACATCTAAGCCTGTTTTATCTGGAATAATGATGAAACAATATGGATCACAAGGTGCAATGGATACCATTAAAAAGAATTTACCGCGATGGCTTGAACAAACCAGTGAAATACCTTCACTCGTTCACGAATTGCTGAGTATTAAAACACAGCCTCCTTCAAAATTGCAGCAAATTGAACAAGCCAAACACGATAAGATTTTACAACAAGGAAAAAATAAAAGTATCTATGCCATTCTTTCATCAGGCTTTTTGGTGGCTAGTTCATTAATTTATGTATTAGATTCAAGTTCTACTGAATACTATGGAGTCTCAATACCTGTAGCAATTGGCATAGGTTTCACAGGTTTATTTTTATTTAAATCTTTAAAAAACTCTTAAAAGCTTAGCTTGACTCAAGGTTGATTTTTGTAACAAATATTAATCTCTCGCATCGCATTGATGGCTTGGTATTGATTGGCAAAACATTTATTATTTATTGGGCGATCAGTGTTCTCTAAATTAACAATGGTGTAATCAAAATCTTCAGGGCAATTAATGCTTTGGTACTCCTTTTTAACTACTTGACAAGTATTTGTTTTTAAAGACTTAATTAATTTATTTTGTTGAATCTTTTGATAAATTCTAAAATCAGAATCATTCATATTACATACTTCATTTTCTTTCATGGCTTGGTAGACAGATTCGTGAGAATTAAAACAGATGGTTCTGTTTCCAATCATGTTATTACTATTTGTAACAAATGAATAGCCTTCCTTACAAAAATATTCTTGATTATTCTTTTGATTAATTTCCAATAATTTGCATTGACCATATTGAGAAAAATCTTCGTTCCAAGCCTGTCGCATTTGAGACAAATTGGTATCATTGAGTTGACATAATGGATGCGTTTCAAATAGTTCATTGATTAATTTATAATTATTATGACATCCATCAAATGCCTCAACAGGAAAACTGAATCCATCTGTGCCAATAACCATAAAACCACTGCTACAATATTTTCCATCTTTGGTTTGATTATTTTGGTCTAAAGGCATACAGGAGGGCGAGGTTAAATTCAAAATTGAATTTTCTTTTTTAATTTGGGCTGCCAGTTCGAATTTTTCTTGGTTCCACAAATCTTGTTTGTGCATTTTCAATAACGTTTCTTCAGAAATATTTTGATTGTACAGCAAAGCTATGTAGTATTTATCTGTATAGGAAAGGCTATTATTATTACTTTCAGGTAATTTTTCTAATAATTCAGAATCATTTCCTGCTACATTATTTAATTTATAATGCATGATAGAGTGTTCATCATATTCGGATTTAATGAACTCTTGACGCCGACTTACATTATTTAAGTTTTCCTCACACCATGCTTTTTGTTGTTGTTGATTAATCATGCACGCATCAATAAGTTGACTGTTATTGAGAGAAGTAGGGCGATCAAATCTTTGGTGCTCATGGGCTAAACCTAGCATGTGTCCAAATTCATGCAAAATAGTCGTTTTTCTAAATATAATATCATCAGATAAATGGCCCAGATGAATTATTCCATTTATAGCACCTTGTGTAGACTCATTGCTGTTGCCTTTAAATGTTATTTTATAATATTTTTTGAGGTTAAAACGGGGTGGTTTTTTTGTGCTAAATTTAAACTGGATACCAGTATATCTTTGCCAAAGTTTAGAAAACTCTTTGACTTCAGATTGTTGCTGATCAGATCCATCTAGGAAGTAAAAAACTATGCTGTCCTGGTCCCAAATTTTTGTGCCTTCATAAATAATAAAAGCATGGGCTTTTACAGTAACAACCATGAGTAAAATACTGTAAAAAAATCTCATTACTTATGTGAGCACTAAATAAATCATGACAAATCCCATACAAAATAGAACAATATAGATGTTAATTGCTTTTTGATAGGATTTTATGGTTAATGGGTTAGTTTGCTGTTTTTTAAAGCTCGTTAACCAAACCATTTCAAGAATTAATAAAAAGATAAACATCAGAATAAAAACTGTTGCAAATATTCCTAAATACCGAGACCATTGGGCATCGGGAAATCCAAAAGCCACTGCAGCCGCAATATTAACTATGATTATAAATACCATTAAAGTGGTGCGAAGTGGTGTGAAAGCGGATTGAAATTTCATAGATAAATCAGACAAAAAATAAAACAATAAGTTTAACAGCAAACTAAGATATTTTCAATTTTGTTTGGTTCAAGACAAGCACATCAACTTATATATTTAATGCGAATTTTTTATTCAAGACAGATGCCTGTTTACTGATATTTAGCCATCAATTCATTCTAAAATTAGAGAAGGAGTTTATATCGATAATTCATATTCAAAATTTTATAAATTTAGCATATCTTTTTTAATAACATTGGGTTAAGATTTATGGTGTTATCTACTTTACAATTTTTTTGTCAATTAAGTGACTTAATTTGTATGAATGATTACAACAATAACTATAACCCATAAATAAGAGGAAAAATATGACAAATCCAACTATAGAAGTCAGTCTTAGTTCTTTAGATGAAGGCACAGTTCCAAGTGTTACAAATACAGTAGATGTCAATGAAGGAAGTGATCTTGATGTTTGTGTTGAATGGCCTAGCAGTGCATCAAACACAATTACTTGTTCATTAAATTTTAGTGAGAGTGGAGATCAAGATCCATTTAACGATGAAGCAGGTGGTTCATCAACTTTCTCTTTAACACGAGCGACATCAACTGATTCTGCCACTAATACCTTAGCCGTAAAAAATGATGCTTTATTAACCACAGATACATATGACCTTACTTTAACAATTGATGGTGTAAATTACACAAGTGATCCGACAATTAAAGTACATCGTGGTACGTAATTGAGAATTACAAAAGTAAAGTAGCACAATAATAGTGTGCTACTTTAAAATATAGATTAGTTATTGTCCTAATAAATCGAACCGACTATCAGTTTTGATTGAGTTTAATAATGGACTTTGTTGAATTTCATCAAGTGGGTAATTTTTATTAATTGCGAAATTTAGATGCTCGAATGCCAAATCATTTTGGTTTAATAGTGTAAAAGCTATAGCTACAACAAAATTCTCAAGACCTGTATTTTCCTGATTTATTCTTCTTGCATATGATAAAGATTGGCTGGTATTATTAATCCTCACTAAATAATAAGCAATGTGAGCAATGGCCATAGAATCATTAGAATTTAAATCTAATGATTTTTCAGCTAATTCAGCTGCTTTTTTAAAGGCTTTGATACTCTTTTCTTGTTGATCTGAATAGAAATAAGCATCACCAAGGTTTCCCCAATTTATATAGTCATTTGAGTTAATTGCTATCATTTTCTCATAAGCTTTTACAGATTTGTCATAGTTTCCTTTGTAAAAATTCATTGTACCAAGATTTGCATAAGAGTCAGCCGTAGGATTGATTGAAATAGCTATTTCAGTATTGACAATTGCCTCATCAATTTGGCCTAATAAATAATATCCAGCTGCTAAATTTAAGTAAGCCCAATGATTATTTGGTGCTTGTTTTATCTGTTCCTTAAATATATGAATTGCTTTTTTATACTCACCTATATAGAAGTAATAAACACCTAAATTTGTTAATACAAGAGTATTATTGGGCGCAATAACTCTTGCTTTGTTATATATTTCCTCTGTTTTATTGAAATCTTTTAGTTTCTCATAAGAATTTGCCAATCCAAGATAAGATTCAATATGGTTAGGGTTTAACTTTATACTATTTGTAAACAATTCTTTTGATATTTCGTATTGTCCTTTTTCATAACTAATTTTTCCTGATAAATAATTAATTTTGGGTTGTCGAGAATTAATTCTTTTTAAAAGATCAATACTTGATTTCATTTTATCTAACCATTCGGCATCATCGGTATGTTTAAATAAACGATATTGACTCTCAGCTAAACCTACATAAGCTAGTTCATATGTTTTATCAATACTTATGGCTCTCCTAAAGGATTGATGAGCATTTTCTAGGTTATCTTTTTGATCATAACGATAGAGAAACCCTTCACCTTCAATATACTCACGATAAGCGCCATCTAATTGTGGTCTTTCATATTCGAATTCTTGAATCAAATTTTTTGGAACGTTCCATTCCAGTAATGTTAATGCTTGTTCCCTGATAAAACCATGACCCTGAAATAAATTTTCTGAATTAATGCTGACTTCGGCTGTTTTTAATAACTGTCCGGTTTTTGCTTCAAGTAAATTTAAAACTAATAAGCGAGTTGAACCCATATGCTGAATACTTCCAGTTAGTATTAAATTAGCACCATACTTATTAAAAACTTTTTTAGGTGTCAATTCATTAATTCTACTAATTTCTGTGGATGGAACAATCCAGGTGTTGCCCTGCTGACTTGCAATGGAAGCTAAATCACTACCCAAATTAACAGCTAATCCATCACTAAACAATTGTATTTGAGGGTCTCCACTAATATTTTCAAAAGGGAGAATGGCTATTTTGTTGGCTTCTTGTAACTGTCTTTCAATTAATTGTTGGGTAGAGGCGGGGAACAGAATTTCCTTGCTACTCCAACCAATGGCCATGATAAAAGGCAAAATAATGGCTGCCTTGCTTATCCAATTTCTGCGTTGCCACCAATTTTTCTTGTAAGTCAATTCACTGTAAATATCCTGTAAAGACTCTGCCAACTCGGCAGAACTTTGCCAACGTTCATCTTTAGCGGTGGCTAACATTTTTTCTACCAGTTGGCTGACTTTTTGAGGCAGATCAGGAATCTGCTCCTGAATTGGAACATAGTTACCTGAACAAATGTTATTTTTTAATTCTGTAAAAGTTTCAGCTACAAATGGGCGTTTCCCACAAAGCATTTGATAAAGGACAATGCCAAAAGAAAATATATCAGAACGTTGATCAAGATTTAAGCCTTGGGCTTGTTCTGGTGACATATAACTGGGAGTTCCTGTACTTGTATCTTTAGAGTCAGTATTTTCATTATCAAATTGACTCACCATGCCTGCTATACCGAAATCCAAAATTTTAATGGTATTATCAGAGCTCAACATTATATTGTGCGGTTTTATGTCACGATGAATGATGTATTTTTTGTGTGCTAGGGTTAATCCATTAGCAATTTGACAGGCATATTCTAATGATTTTATCAGGCTTAAACCATCTTCAGGAATGATTTCATCCAATGATTTTCCATCTACCCATTCCATAACAATATAATTGCTGTCCTTGCTTCGAGCCACATCATAAATAGTCACAATATTGGGGTGATTTAGCTTACTTGCCATGCGGGCTTCATCTAAGAGTACTTCAGTTTTTTGAAAACCTGATGCTTGCATAGGACGCAACATTTTGATGGCAACATCACGGTGTAGAGTCAGGTCTTTAGCGTGATAAACCGCTCCCATTCCGCCTTCACCTAAGACTTCATGAATTTCAAAATGTGCTAAATCACCAGCCAAATGAAAGGTTTGTTTTTCATTGACTGTATGTTTAGTGTTATCAGCTGTGAATAATTTAATGTCGTCTGGAGCTTGAGTTAAATCAGGATCAATCGAAGTTAGTGTGGCATTCGATTGTATTGTTAAGTCATTAGCATCAGTATGATTTTCAGTATCAGGAAGTCGTGTTTTATCTAAATCTAAATCTAAATCTTTTAAAGGAAAATCACATAAACTACACTTTAAAGCATCGTCTGGATTATGATGAAGGCATTGAGGGCAGCTGTTTTTGATATTTTGAACCATTAAGAATTCTATTTGCGACTTCTGTTATATTAAGAGGAATTATGCCATAGTTTTTTGATTTCATTCTAATTAATTAAGCAATATAATAAATATCTTAATCGTTAAATACCACTGATTGATTTCGGCCATTTTCTTTTGCTTGATAAAGTGCTTTATCCGCATCTTCTAATAGCAATATGACTTTCTGACCATGATGTAATTGATAACTGGCTATGCCAATACTTACCGTACACTGAAGACTCGTTTCATCTTTTTCAAATCTAAATTGTTCTGTTGTTTTTCGAATATTTTCTGCTATTAATTTCGCTTCATAATGATCCGTTTTTGGTAAGATAATGACAAATTCTTCCCCTCCAAATCTTCCTGCCATATCGTCATGTCGCAGATGTGTTCTAATGATATTGGAAAACTCTTGCAAAACATGATCACCAGTAGTATGACCATAATTATCGTTAACTTGTTTAAAGTGATCTAAATCAAGTAACAGAACGGATAAGTTAGAATCATCTAATCGAGAACGTCTCATCTCTTTGTTGAGTCCTTCATCAATGTATTGTCTGGTATGTAATTGTGTTAAATCATCTGTAATAGCCAGTTTAAAAAGCAAAACATTATGTAGAGCTATGCTAGTATGAGCTGCATAGGTTGTGAGAAAAGGAATTTGATGCTTGTCGAAATTATGCGCTTGTTGCTGGTTATCTAAATATATGACGCCGATAACATTGGCATCTTGCATCAGAGGAATGACAACAATACTTCGCCCAGAACCTTCTTGTATTGGGACAATATCATCAATAATGTTATTGACATTAGTATCTCCAATAATCAATATTTTATTATGAGACAAGCACTGTTGTACAAGCTTGTGGCTGAACTTTTGTTGAATATCATTTTCTTCTTGCCACTTAATATCATCAAAATTGCGCTTTGCCATTATTTCATTTTGATTATTTTGGGTGTTTCTTAATATAACAAATCCGCGGTCGGCATTCAGTACTTTACTAACAAGATTTAATGAGGTTTTTAATAATTCGGGCAGCGTCAAACTGCGATTTAATACATGACTAATGGAGTTAAGAATGCGCTGTTCTTTTAATCTTCTTTCTTGGGTTCCAACTAACTGAAGTAAGTCATCATTAATGGTATTAATTAAATCTACATTATGCGTGTTGTCATCAAAACTGTCTTTTAATAAGGATTGCAGCTTGACTCTGAACTTATTAATTTCGCTTGATAATTCCACCTCTTCATTGGCATTGGGTGTATGAAAGCACGTTTGCATCATTTCTTGTGACTCATCAGCATTGCGCATTTCATACCACATGCTTAAGTTACCCAATCGAATTTCGCTATCAGATTCTAAAATTTTATTTTCACTAGAAAGCAATCTTACGTTATCAACCCATGTACCAAAACTAGAGTTCAAGTCCTTGATATGTAATTGATTATTGTGCCAAGAGAGTTCGATATGTTTGCGAGAAACACTGGTATTTAAAATTTCAATATCAGCAGTATTAGTACGTCCAACAGATAGACTTTTTTCTTCCGGTTGAAGTAATTCACAATGCAATTCTTTGTCGCTATCTATCCATGATAGATAATGATTAACAACTTTTATCATAACATGATTTAAATAGGGGAAAATTCATAATAACATTTAAATCTTTTAGATTCAAATACACAAATTGTAATGAGAAATAATAAACTGGCTTATTCAGCTGATTACTGATAAATAGTCAGAATTTTTTGGGTCTGAGTACCGAAATATCACTGGCAAAAGAAATCATCGCAAAATTTGCATAATATTTTTCTTGAAGCATGATATTAATGGCATCAGCAACCTCAGCAGTGCAAATAACCTCAACTCGAATATTACTGTTAGCATCCCATTCAGCGGCTCTTTTACCTTGGTTACCTTTGCCTCTTGCATTGGTAACGGTGTAACCTAAAGCCCCACATTTTTCCAATTCTCTAATTAAAGTACTTTCTAATGATAATTCCGTAATTATTGTAACCAGTTTTCTAATAATTTGAGTCATGAATACCCTCCAAATAGTTCGTGTGCCTTTATGGCCATATTGTGATACAAAGAAATACCTACCAACACATTAAATGGAAAAGTAATTCCCAATGAAGCCGTTAAGGATAATGTTGGATTGGCCTCAGGTACAGAAATTCGCATAGCTGCTGGTACAGCAATGTAAGATGCACTGGCTATTAATGTGGCTAATATAGCTGTTCCACCAACTGAAAAACCCAAAACAAGTCCAAGACCAATGCCAATTATAGCGGAAAAAATAGGCATAGTAATACCAAAAACAACCAAGAATAATCCGTATCGTTTTAAAGTACTAATTTTTGAGGCCGCAATAATTCCCATTTCGAGTAAAAACAAAGCAAGAATGCCTTTGAATAAACCAAAAAACAAAGGTTCTATAGATTTAATGCCTTCAGAACCTGATAACCAACCAATAGCAAGCCCACCAAGTAGTAAAACGACGCCACGACCTGCAAAAATTTCATGCGAAATATGTTTCCAATTGGTATTTGAGGATAAACCTTTGGCAAGGAGAATTCCGACTATGATGGCTGGAATTTCAAGAACGACTAAAAGCAAAGGCATGTGTTCTTCATAATTAATGCCTAAGTTCGCCATATAAGAGACAGCAACAGCGTAAGTACCAACACTAACAGATCCATAATGTGCAGCAATAGATGCTGCATCAGCTCGTTTAAATTTACCCACAACTCTAAGAACAGGAAAAGCGATTAAAGGTAAGATTAAGCCCACTACAAATACCGCTAACATTTGAGGTGCTAATTCTATAAACGGCTGTTTTGCTAATTCAATTCCACCTTTCAAACCAATGGTCAAAAGGAGCAACATACTCACAAAATCATAAATTTGAGACGGTAATCTCAGCTCAGACCTTAACAAGCCAGCTATAATTCCAAAGATAAAAAATAAAATAATGGGATCATTCATTTCAAATTCCTATAGGTTTTAATATAAAGTTTTGGGTAAAAATAAAAAATATTTTTCAGTTAACCATTGCGAAGCATATCTTTTAATACAGTAATATTTCCATCAATTTTATCAGAAATTTAAATCCTAAAAAGTCACTCTTGATTTCATAAAAATAAGGGAGATTAATCTTTTATAGAATCTAAGAGACCTTGGTACAAATCGTGAAACGCCTAAAAAAGTCGCTTTAATCAAACCATTGTGATGGAGGGTTTCTTAAAAATCTTTCTGTAAATAAGCCACTCTCAACTCCAACATTGTATTGAACATCTGTGCAAGAAACTTGGGTAATACTGCCTGTATTCAGATCTTTAACAGTAGAGCTCATGATGGTTGGGATGTCATCGATATTTTTTACTTTACTGACTTTGATTTCTCTGTATAAATTGTTATTGAAATCATAATATTCTCTTTTCAAAGCCAAAAATGTCTTTTTATGTACCCATGTTTTATAAAAACTAAATTCACTTGAGTTTTCTTCTATTGGTGAACTTTTGATGACATAATAATTTTTTGTCTCTGACTCAAAACTGTGTTCATCTTCATTAAGATGCCTGCCAGAAACATCTTCATACAGAACATCTGAACCCACAAAACTGGTGCGCTTATCTCCAGCTGCGATGCGCCTGACCAAATCTAATTTAGGAAGATATAACCATCTATCATCCGTGCTTTC
Source organism: Marinicellaceae bacterium (assembly GCA_045107085.1). Lineage (GTDB taxonomy): Bacteria > Pseudomonadota > Gammaproteobacteria > Xanthomonadales > Marinicellaceae > NORP309. The sequence continues at coordinate 23,786 of JBGCFT010000191.1, forward strand.
GACTTGTTTTTTAACCATGAAAACCATGCCATCCAAATCATTAGGGTGTGAAAATTTAACAAAATAATTTTGATCATCAGATTTTACATCTGAGGTTTCTTGATTTTGTCTCAGCACTTTAAACTCACGAACACGAATATTATTGTTCTTATCAGTGATTATCATTTTTCCCTCAGTCATGCGATCAAGGCCAGAATAGTAATTGGCTTTTAATGATTTTTGCATAATTTCAAGGCCGGATGATTCTTGGGCGTGCGCAAGAAAACTGATTAAAAATAAAGTGGTAACAGTTAAGATTGTCTTCATAATAATTTTTCTGTCAATTTTAAAATAGCAGGTAGAATGATTAATGTCACAAACCCAGATACTAACATAATTGTTGCCATAAGCATACCTACAGTTTGGTAAGGTACCAAAGATGCCAATAATAACGGAGTAAAGCCAATAGCAATTATTATGATATTTCGATAGATGGCTCTCGCAGGTTCATTATAGAGATCACTCAATGCCAACTTCCACGAACCTGTCTCTGCCATCTTTTCTTTTGCGTGGGTAAGAAAATGAATGGCAAAATCTACTGACAATCCCAATGCCAAAGCAGATAACACAGCAACTGGCATATCATAGTCTTTACCCAAAAGTCCTATAATACCGTAAATCATCAGCATAGTTACTGACAAAGGTATGATTGAAATCAAACCCCATAAGATTGATCTAAATAATATTATCATCATCAGCAAAACAACAATAATACTGCCTAATAAAGCATCTGACATACCACTGACCATTTTCTTTTGCCAAACAGTATTGATAAAACTTAAACCAAAAAAGTCGTGATCAAGTGAAACAGGAGGAGGGTTTTTAACAAGGTAGTGATTCACTTTATTGATTATTAGATTAATGTCTTGATTATCTCCACTTTTAACTTGAAACCACATGTTTGTCGTAGAAAAGTCTTGTGTGACTGCATGCCATAATCTAAAAGGTTCATGTGAGTTTTCAAAAGTAGTTAACACTTCTGAAACTTGTTCAGCACTATCTGGTATTACATATTTCTTAGGTTCGGAGTTGTACAACTCTTTATTTAATTTTTTAACCAAGTCTGAAAGTGAATTGGATTTACCAATCAATTCATGTTGGCTAACATGGTTTTGCAAGGCTGCCATATAGTTTAAGACTTCTGGACTTTTAAAAAGCTGATTATTTGAACGTATATCACTCACTATATCTTGTATTTGTCTCCAGTGAACTATCGCATCAGTTTTGTTGTTTTCTTCAGAATTATCGGCAAAGATGTCGTTTAAATCATCTTCAATGTCTAAACTAAACGTGTCATTATTTTGTAATTGTATTTCTGAGTGAATCAATTGCCACACTTCATTGAGCTTCTCAGAATCAGTTAATTTTGTTATTTGTAATTGATTGATTTTTTCTATAGTTTTGTCTTTAGCAGGATTATTGGGTGTTTTTGCAATTCTTGAAATCAGTTCCTGTATTCTGGATTGGTTTTTATCTTGGCTTGCTGATAAACTTAAGTAAACCAGATAATTGCCTCCAAATTCTGCATTAATAAATTGATCAGCCACACGAATAGGATGAGTCGGGTGTAGCCATTTCATTGGATTATCATTCACTTTAATGTGTCCAATGCCATATATTGATGCAATAATAATGGCTGTTATGCCAAACATTAACACTTTCGCATATTTAAAAGAAGTTGTGCCCATTCTTTGTAATGATCGTGATAACAAACCAGTATCGTTTAGATTAGATGAACCAAAATTTTGCAGGTTTTCAGGCTTCAGTAACATAATATAAGCTGGAATCAATGTCATACTCAAAAACCATGCAATTAATATTCCGATACCAACAAAAATACCAAAAACTTGAATAGGGGGAATGGGCGCTAAATATAACGAGAAAAATCCCGCAGCTGATGTTAATGATGTATTGAGCATGGGTTTGAACAAAACAGACATAACGTTGAGTAAGGTCTTTTTTCTTTCAGAGTCCTTTTTATACTGATCAAAAAACATTGATAGTATATGAATCGCATCCAAAACCGCAATTGGCATCAAAAAGATAGCGATCATAGAGCTCATGATATGTATGGTATTACCAAAAGCAACAAATGCACCCATGGTTAATAAAACAGACGCCATGGCTACAATTAAAGCGCTGACTCCAACTTTTGCATTTCGAAAAAAGTATAAAATTAATACAAATATAAAAATCATCGCAAGTGGAGCAGATATCGCCATTTGAATAAACATATCAATGCCAAATACATCTTCAGCTAACGGTAATCCGGTTATATGAAAATCTAAATCTTTATCCAGGGTATCAATTTTATCGTTTAATTGGGCATATATTTTTGCTGAAACAGATTTAGAAGAAATGGGAACATAAATGGCCAATGATTTTTTATCATTAGAAACCATAGTACCTGCCAGAAAAGGATTATCAACGGCGCGTTGTTTAATTAATTCAGCTTGTTCTTGTGTATTGATCGGTGCAGCCATCAGTCTTTCAAATGCAATCACACCAGGTTCACCTGCAATAATCGCATCGACTTGATTTGGGCTTAAAATATTGTGCGTGATAATGCCTTGCTTTTTCTCAGGCGTTTGTTCGTCTGACCAACTGATTGTTTTTAAAAAGTTGGAAAATTCAAAAATTTGATTCAATGATTTTGGATTGAAAACTCCAAATTCATGTGATTTGTTTTCAATACCAATAACAATTAGGTCATTGATGTCCATTTGATTTTTCATCTTATTATGAAATACTCTGGTCGGCTCATCAGAAGCTAACATATTTTCAGGATCAACATCTATTGAAGCAAATGGCAAAAACAAGCACATCAACAATGTGAAAAAGACGGTTGCTTTGACAATGACTTTGGGTTTTTGAATTGAATATTGAACTATCTTAAATAATTTGTTGTTTGTGGTTTCTGACATGATTTTTAAAAGCTCCAGCGAATCGCTGCAAAATAATTAGAGTTGTCTTTGAGTTGACCAAAGCGGGTATTGGCTTTACCTGAAAAATGGTTAGAACCTATATTAATCATCCAATGATCATCAAACTTATGGAACATATTCAAGCGCAGATAACCGTCATCTTGAGTAGGAGAGTAATAGCTAAAAAGTGAGAGAGTCATTTTCTGATTCATTAAAAACTGAGTTAATCTCATTGTCATTAAATTATATTCTCTGTTTTCTGCCTCAAATCCTTTGGGTAAATTATTCATATAATTATTTTGGTCTTGGCGTTGTTCTTGATACCATTGTAATCCTAAATTAAGGTTTTTTTTAACTTCAAAATCATAAGCTAAAATAAATCTTACCTCCGAATTCCTAACCGAAAATTTATCGCCACTGGAATCATCTTTAGAAAAATAATAAGCCGCATCTAATGATAAAATCCCCTTACCAATCTCATTTCTAATACTGGCACCTATTGTTTCCAATTTTGGATAAAAAAATTCTTGAGTATTAGGATTAAACCCTTCAGGTGTTTGCCAAAAAGTTTTGTTGTAATAAAACGCTACTTCATTATCAAATATTGAAGTGTTCCACCGTGACATAAGTGCTGCTTTGTTATTGTCTTTAATATTAAGAACTTGATCTTCGCCAACAATTTCTTGACTAAATGGATTAAAATAACTGAACCGAACGCCTGTTGGCACATCTGAAGGCTTGAACTCTGATAGGACAATGTCTAGGGTCGAATCCTTGATAAAAAAGCTACTACGAATCGCATCAGAGGTGTTAACTACATATTCTGCTTCAGCATCTCTACCATAATAAAGACCTAAATAATCCTTAGGAAACAAATCATTGACTACCATCAAATCTCCCAATCCCCATAATATACTTTGTCTTCCTATTCTTGTTTGAACGATATCATTGCTTGGTAACTCTAAATAGGCTTCACGCACATCAATAGAAGTGCCTTCAATGATATCGTCATGAACCAGATCAGCTTTGATATTAAACTTAAAATTTTGTAAATTGAACCTCAGACTTCCTTGAAGGCGGGTTTCAAATAAAGACTTCTGATTTTGAAAATCGTCTGAATTTTGTATTCTATTGCCCCATCTGGTATCAATAAACCCCCTAAACTTGTAATGAATATTTTTGGGTTGAGTTTGAATCATTGAATCTTCTTCTTCAAATTCAATCCCTAATTCATCAGTTTCAGTTTCTACTTCAAATTCTATTCCCAACTCATCTTCAAAGGTTTCTTGTGCCATTAAATTATTTGCCACTAGACAAATAAAAAGAGAAGTCATAAAAATAAAACATTTATTAATCATGGAGAGAATAGTTTGTGTTAATGGATACCAATAAAATAGATGTTCAAAACTCAATTATGTGTTGATAACATCAAAGTATTTTGGCCGCTTATAGTATGTTTAATAAGTGCTAATTGCAATAATTTAAATGGATGTCTGAATAATTAAAACATAAATCAAAAAGATACAATCTAAAACACATAGTTTTTAAATAAATTGGTTATAGACTTTTTATATCATTGAAGCAACCAAAAAATATTGAATCAAACGGTAGATAATATGACATATACGTATGGCAGCGAATAATAAAATACCACGAATAAGTGTTTGCCACCAATTCCATTGATATAGTCTATTCAATGCAATCAGAATATAAATGCCTAATCCAACTGGAAGCAGTTTATAGTACCAAAAGCCAAAATTCATATCAATGCTGATTAAATCAAGCAGCCATATCATAGCTTTAATAAAGGCCATTAAAATCACTATCCATGCCATGTACCAACTGTGTAAATTTAATGAAAAAATTAAATGATCTCCATGATAATAATCTTTTTTACGATTAATTATCACAATGAAAAAATACAACAACAAAGCTTGTATAATAATGGTTGATCGGCTTAGAATTATTACCGATTGATTATATTTTAATGCGTAAATATTCTGTGTTAAACCTGATTCTGGCAATAAGTACTCTAGATGAATGCTATTGACCCAATGGCTATAAGGCTGAAGTGTTAATTGATCAATTAAAGTAACATTAAAATCTGTAATTGGAGAAAACAGTGCAAATAGAAAATTTATAATTAGAAATAAACTAATCGGCTTTAAATATTTAATTCTCCGCCCTGAATGATAGTTCTTGTCATAAACTCCAGGGTAAAGAAATAGTAACTTGAATGAACGCCAAATTTTGTTATCAAATGAACTGATGTTTTCTATATAATCACCAATTATATGTTTTATTGAACGGCTTTTTGCATCCAGTCTTTTTTCTCCACAATAAGAACAGTAAGCCTTTCCCATTTGTTGCTGACAACTAGGACATTTAATAAATTTTAAACTTTTTTGATTCACTTATTCTTTCATTCTTATGGAATGTACAGTCTAACAACTCTTAATAATTTATTCAAATTCATCAATTAATATTTGCTTCGACTTAATCTCAGTTTGTCTAATTAAAATCATTACAATCTCATAATCTTTAAGCTAGAATAGTTAATACTATTTGCAAAAGAGACACCATGATTGATTTTCTTGACAGAGTAATTAAATTTCTAGACCAGCCCTTAATTGTTCTGAGTGAAACTACGGTTATTACTTGGCTTCAGGTCATAATCGCTTTTTCATTGATCGTGTTTTCTTGGGTCATGAGTAAGTTTATTTCGAAACGCTTGGTCAGCAGTCTTTTTAAACATACAAAAATGCAAAAAGACAGCATCATATTATTGCAAAAGATCGTCTTTATTGTCTTGATAATAGTTGTTGTTTTGTTGGTTTTATCCTATTTAAAGATTCCTTTAACAGCATTTGCCTTCATCTCTGGAGCCGTTGCCATTGGTTTTGGTTTTGGCGCTAAAGTGATTATTGAAAATTATTTAAGTGGATGGATTCTCATGTCAGAAAGGCCTATCAGAACCAATGATATAATTGACACAGATGGCAATGTTGGGCGTGTCATTGGGATTGGTAACAGATCTACAACTATCCGTAGAATTGACGGAGCTCATTTAGTCATTCCCAATAGTCAAATACTCGAATCTAAACTGATCAATCTCACATTAATCGATCCGAATCTCAGAACATCGGTGCGGGTGGGTGCAAGTTATGGGTCGGATATCAATTTGATTAAACAATTGTTACTAAAAGTAGCCAATGAAAATGAGCACATTATTAACGAGTCATCACCTTTGGTTGTATTTGAAGATTTTGGGGACAATGCTTTGATTTTCGATTTGTTTTTTTGGGTTGTCATTGGCACAAGTAAAGAACTCAGAGAAATTCGCAGTGATATCAGGTTTGCTATTTCACATATATTCGCTGAGCACAAAATTACCATTGCATTTCCTCAAAGAGATGTTCATTTACACATACCTGATAACCAAAGCATGACATTGCAAAACGGTGATAAAAATGACTAAAAAATCAAGTATCGAATCATTTTTCCTCAACTCCAAAGGAGAACAACTCAAACAAGACGAGGAAGGATGTATCAATTGGTACAATTTTAGTTATACATCTGATGCTGCAAGAAAATGGTTAAAAAAGCAGCCTGAAATTTCTATTCAAGCACAAAATATATTGTTGGCCGCAGACAATAGACCAAGGTTAATTGAAGAGGATAACTCCATAATCATGTGTCTAAGGGGCATTAATCTTAATAAAACTGATGATCCTGAAGACATGATTACGATAAGAATTTGGATGAGTAATCAAACAATTTTAACCAGTTGTGCAAGAGGCAGTCAATCTATCAGAAATATCCAAAATCTTATTGTAAACAATAATGGCCCTAAAAGTGTTGCAGAATTGTTGATTATGTTAATAGAGCAATTGGCACACATCACGGATGAATTTGTTGATTCAATTGATCAGATGCTCGATCAAGAAGAAGATTCCATTGCTGAGAATACTTTTGAAATGTTTAATCCCAAAATGAGTAAAATCAGAAGGCAAATTGCCACTATTCGGCGATTTTTAGCCCCACAAAAAGAAGCACTAGAAAAATTATATCGATGTAAATTAGCCAAGTTAAATGAGGAATTAACCGATAACCTTTATATACAAATTGATAAATTTATTTACATATTAGAAAATTTGGACCTATTGAGAGAAAGGGCTTTGGTCTTACAAGAACAATTTAATGCATACATAAGTCAACAACAAAACTCACGACTATATTTATTGGCAATAATCTCTGCAATCTTTTTACCTTTGACCTTTTTATCTGGTTTACTAGGGATGAATGTGGGAGGAATTCCTGGTATTGAAACAGCTTCAGCCTTTTGGATTGTTGTTATTTTTTGTGTTATTGTGACTGCTTTTTTATTGATTTTATTCAAAAAGAGTAGGTGGTTTTAAATCTTTTTGAACTTTAATTGCAATAATAGTCAAACACATTATCGTATATCAAATCTGTCCACTTTTTTCGAATGAATAATTAATGATTTTCAAAACTTTTAGATATTCCATTTTTTTATGCTTATTCAGTCTCAACGGCATGGCAAATAATATACTAAGCATTAATGGTGCCAGTTCTGAAATTGAAAAGAATGTTTATTCATTTTTAAGTACAAGTAATGTCACCTGCCAATCAACTGAATTTCAAATTGAACAATATATCGCTAATGCGCCAGGGAAAATAAAAAAAGCCATTCGCCCGTTTGGATATTACCAACCAAAAATTGAAATAATAAAAAATCCAAAACAAAAGGATTGCTGGAATCTTTTATTGAATATAGATCTGGCTCAACCCATTTTAATTGATCAAGTAGATATAAAAATAATTGGAGATTTTAAATCAGGTAATAATAAACCTATATTTAATCAAAACTTTCCGCTCAAAAAAGGCGATAGACTTATTCAAAGTGTGTATGAATCATTTAAATCTAAATTATTGATGCAGGCTTTAGAGATAGGATATTTGGATGCTAAATATACTGTGAATAAAGTTGAAATTTACCCAGATAAAAATAAAAGCAACATAACATTACATTTTGATACGGGTAAGCGTTATACAATACAAAGCATTGGTATCGAACAAACTCCAGATTTTTTAAGTGATGATTTTGTTAAAAAACTCATTCATTTAAAACCGACAAATTACTTTACCAACAGCCAGCTATTTGATTTAAGAAAAAAATTAGCTTCAACTGGATATTTTGATTTAATTTCTGTTGAAATTGACCACAGTAACAAAGCCCAAAACAGTGTTCCTATTCTTGTAAAACTCACACCCGGAGATAGAATTAAATATTCAACGGGATTAGGTTTTTCAACTGATTCAGGAGCAAGAATGGGTTTTGACTATAATCAAAGTAGAGTCACTGATTACGGTTATCAATTTAATAGTAAATTAAGCTTATCGAATGTGATATCGGAGTTTTCAACGGGCATAAAAATGCCATCTAAAAGCAGACCATTAGCTAAATGGTATAATTTAGATTTAGGGTACAGAAGAGAGCGCACCGATACAGCTTCAAGTGATACAAGTAAACTGGGAATAAGCCAAACGAGAATTCATGACAATAAGTGGCAAAATATTTATTATATTGATTTGGTTGACGAACAATTTGAAAACGGAGACATTCTGAATGAATCTTTACTTTTTGTTCCCGGAACAAGTTGGTCACTGACAAAATCAGATAACCCCAGCATCCCAAAAAAAGGCTACAGAATACAGACTGAACTTAAAGGTGCCAGCAGCTCACTTATTTCGGATGTCAGTTTTGTCCAATTGAATTTAAATTATAAATCTATTTTTCCTGTTTTAGACAGAAACCGGATTATTTATAGAGGCCAAATTGGTACCACATTAATTGATGATTTAAGCTTATTACCCAGCAGCTATCGCTTTTATACTGGAGGAGATAATAGCATCAGAGGCTTTAACTATAATACTATTTCTCCATTAAATGATGATGGCGATGCTATCGGAGCCAAACATCTATTTACCAGCAGTATTGAATATGAGCACAGAATAGCAAGCCAATGGGCTTTGGCTGTATTCACAGATTTTGGGAGTGCATTTAGCGATAATTTTAAACTCAAAAAAAGTGTAGGAGCAGGCGCACGCTGGTTTTCGCCAATAGGCCCGGTTCGATTTGATGTTGGTGTTCCTATAAATGACACAGACAATGACTTTCAAATTCATATTACTGTAGGGCCAGATTTTTAATGCGTCGTTTTATCAAAT
>JBGCFT010000192.1:0-2574 GCA_045107085.1 Marinicellaceae bacterium
AGATATGAGTTGTTTCCTTGCTAAAGTCATTAGTTTCTCCTTGAAAGTTCATATTTTACTAAATTAGCGACCAATATTATGTAGGTAATCTACTTTTCGTGATGTATGATTATTCCTATAGATGGGTGTCCTTTGTATCACATTTGGCTATGATGGTTTAGGTTCTACAAGAATCTTGACAAATGTATCTGGAACAGTGCAAAATGCTTATGGTTATGAAGCCTTTGGTGAGGTGGATTATCAGTTAGGAACAGTAGAGAATAAATACCTGTTTACAGGTGAGCAGTATGATAATAATGTTGGGTTTTATTATTTAAGGGCTAGGTTTTATAATCCTAGTGTTGGTAGATTTCATAGCTTAGATACTTATGCTGGAAGGGATTTTGAACCAGCTACATTACATAAATATTTATATACTGGCAATAACCCGATTAATTTTATTGATTATTCAGGTAATAATTTTAATACTATATCACTGAGTATAGCGCAAAACGTAGGAGCTAGAATTGCTACATATTCTTTAGCATTTCCAAAATCATTTGCTTTGGTTAGAATTGCTGCAAGTGTAGCTACTCCATTTGAGATTGCAGCATTAAACCCAGTAACTCTTGGTTTGTTAACTGGCGGAGCATTATCGTATCAAGGTATAAAAAGTCTAGATAAAGCAAGAGAGCTAGCACAGAGTTCATTTTGGCTAAATCGAATTAATTCAGGGCGTCAGTTTGAATCATTTGTTGGTGAGTTAATACAAAAAACAGCGACTAATACAAGAGCAATTATAAATGGAGGAATTGCTAGTGGCAGACCAAAAGGTTCGGCTATACCAGATTGGTTTTATGCTAAAGGAATTCTTGAAGCAAAACTCACAGGGGCAGCAGTTAAGAAAAACCAAATTAAACAATTTGCTGAATATTTAGGAGATGAAGGTAATTTAACTTATATATTTAAAATTAAGCCGACAGCTGCAAAAGTACAGCAAATGGAAAACTGGATCAGTGAAACAGGGAAAAAGATTAATTTGAATATAGCTTATATTTTTGAACAATAATTTATTATGAGAAATTTTTTAAAATCAAACCTACCAGATATATTTGAAAAAGATGTACATGTTAAAGGCGCTTATAAGCTGAACAATAAATGTGTTTCAACAAATGTATTGATTAAAAGATCCAAACATTTTGATGGTATAAATAAATGGGTTTATATAATGTCACTTTCTGTCCTTGATAAATATTCTCAAATCGGACAAGAAGGTTTTTATAATTTTGTAATTGAAACTTCTATAGAAAAAGGCGAAGTGAAATTGCTAGATAGATGGAATACTATTCAGCACTGGGATTTAGAAGATAAAAATGGAATGCTGAATGGCTTAAATGAAACAGTAATTCCATGGCTTGTAAATTACTCAAATCCACAATTAGTGATAGAGTATTTGACTGCAATTGAATCGTCTGTGTCTAGTAGTATTTCTGAAGATTATATTAATAAATTTGGATGCCTTATTACTGAGGAAATTAATATGCCTCCAAGGGTTATGAGGTCATATAATGGCGCTATAGCAACAATATATGAATCAATAGGAAATTTTCAAAAAGCATTAGATCATTTGAATAAACATAGAGGCTTTATAGAGGCAGATTTATCTCCAACATGTGTAGATAAATCAATAATTGAGAACAACCATAAAACAATTCAGTTAATTGACGATGGAATCAAATCTTTAAACGATAAGCTAAAAACCGAATCTACTAATTAAGCTATTCAAAACCATTTTCTTCAAGATTACGCGCCATATTGATTGGGTCATTGTCTAGTTCAAAACTATCCATGATCCAATAAATACCACTGCATTTTTTTACCAGCACGGCTGATGCTATCATTGCAGATGCTAAATTACTTTGATCGTACTCACTCGAGAAACTGACACAAATATCTTTACCTGCAATTTCTTGATTTTCATCAATTGAAAACATAGTATCTTCCAAGTTATCAAAACCATATTCGAAACCACATGATTCGCCTTTGTAGACCATAGGAATAAACCCGTTATCCTTAAAAACATCGAGCTCACAATCAAATTTTAGATCAAATCCATACTCTGAAAATGCACTAATCCATTGCTCGATATTTAACATATCAATTCTTTTTATAAAAACTCTAATTTCTGCAGACATAATTTATTTGTTAGTTGTATTATTCGGTTTCTTCCCTAGCTTGGGCATCTTTAGCTTCAGCAGCTAATCTTGGTGCTTCGGGGGTAAGGTTATATAACTCTTCTAATTCTTTAGGTTCGGAAATTCCTTTTTTAACTATGAAGTTTAACAAGTCAAACATTTTGGATGCTACATAGTCAACATCTTCATCGGACATTTCTCCAGGATGGACAGCATTGTTTCCTGTTATTCTCACTGTATCAGCAACCTTGACGATTAAAGGAGGTAAGGTGTTTTTTTCAGCCAAATTTCTAATGTTTTTGTTGATGTTTTTACCATCCTCACCAAGATGTTTACATAGCTTTTGTAGGCCCAGTCTTAATAGAGCAGCAGCACTTCTCGGTGATTTAGAAAACACTCT
>JBGCFT010000193.1:0-3500 GCA_045107085.1 Marinicellaceae bacterium
TTTAAAGTAATGATCGGGAAAAACATTCACATATTCTCCCCATTTTGTTCTCCAATCGAAAGTTTTATCAAAATAACTTAAAGTAACAGGATTAATCAACAGTGTGTTGTTCTGTTTCATCTGAAACAAATTATATTCAGCGACTTTTTTAAATACGGTCTTGGCGACTTCGTCTTTTAGGGTTAAATCATCAATTTGGTAAAAATCTTCTATAAATTTCCAATTGTCTAATTTATTTTTAACGACCAATGGTGCGAAAGCCATTGCATGGAGTTGTGCATAGAGATTATCGATTAATTCTTGTTGTTGTTTTTGAAAGGCACTATCTTGTTTGTGCTCAAATAATTTTTTCTCTGAAAGCTCAAAAGTTTCTTTTTTTGATTCTTTTATTATTTCGTCATTAATTTGAGAGGATTCTTGGTTTTCAATTATTTTTTGATTGTAATGCATTGATGATAAAGCCATTTGATATGCTTGTTGAATTTCCTGAAATTTCTCAGGATATTCATCAGGTTTGTATTGTTTAATTAATTTCGCATAGGCTTTTTTGATGATTTTTTTGTCATCAGTTGGGTCAATGTTGAGGGTTTTCCAAGGGTTCACTCATTCTTTCCTTGTATCACGTAAGTTTTGCTGACTAAATCATGAATTAAAGCACCTTTTAGGCCTAAGGTAATAAGGTTGGTTAAAATAACTATAAAAACAACCAATAAAATTAACAGTTCATTAATTTGAAAAAATAAATTGTTAATAATGATGGGTGAAAAGTAGAGGACAATAATTAAGTGTCTAATTATTGATTTTTTAAATGTACACAATATGCCATGTTTATTTATTATAAAGAGCTCTCTTGCTACCTTCCCTAAACTCCTGCGAGAAGGTAAAAACGATTCCATTAAAATCCGATAAAATAATAATATACTAAATAAAAAAATATATTTATCACTTTCTTCATATTGTACTTCTAATAATTTATTTGATATAAAATTAATAAAATATAAGAATAATATGGCTACACAATAATCTAAGTACCCAGCAAGTGCTCTAGAAAAAAATGGTGTACTCGAAATATCAATTGCAGTCGCTTTTTCATATTGTAATAATGTTACTTGAATATATTCTGGAGGAAATATGGTTTCTAATTCTCTCCAGTTATCACTCCAATTAAAAATTTTATCTAAAAACTGAATGTTGTAAATGTTTATGCAGGGAAGATTATTGTTATTTAAATTCTCTAAATTGAACTCAGCAATTAATTTAAAAACATTCAGTGATACGTTGTTTTTTAATTCAATATCATCAATTTTTTTATAATCTTTAAAAACAGACCAATTTGAAACAGTATCGATTGTATTTTGTGGTTGGTTTAATAAAAATTCTAATTTGCTTCTAATTCTATTTGCAATGAGCTGTTGTTCTGAATCTTCTGTACAGGAAGTAATTTTGAATTCATTAGATTCGCTCGAGTTGTTGTTATTAGCTAGCGGATTTTCAGGTTCATCATAATTAGTATTATTTTGATTTTCAGATTTTATTAAATTTTGAGCATATTGATAAGCCTCCTGAATCTCCTGAAACTTTTCAGGGGATTCATCAGGTCTGAATTGCTTGATTAATTTCGCATAAGCGTTTTTGATGACTTTTTTGTCATCTGTTTGTTCTATGTCTAAGATGTTCCATGGATAAGCGGAGTCGCTCATTCAAACCATCCGTTGTTTTCAAACTCGCTTAAAAAGCGATTAAATTCCGTCGCAACCTGTTCGATTTCTTTGGGGTCTTGGCGCTCTAACACGGCTTCGAATTGGCTCAGTGCATGTGAAATATTTGAGCGATCTTCTGCCAATGAATTTTCATAAATAGATTCAGCACGCATAATGAGTTCAGCAATTTTTTCATCATCCTTCGGATGAAATTTCAATTTGGCTAATTTTGATTGAGAAGCCTCTATTTCAGCTTGAGATAGTTCTCCTGGCGCATTGTTGATGGTGACTTGTTTGGACTCACCAGTACTGGGAACATGCGCATCGACTTCAAGTAAACCATTGATATCATAGCTGAAACGCAGTTCAACCATTTCCTCGCCCGCTTTAGCTTTTGGGACGTTAACCGTTACTGAACCCAATTTAATGTTGTTTTTGACTAAACGTGATTCGCCTTGATAAATGTCCATTTGTAATTTCTTTTGATTGTTTTGGACCGTGACATAAGATTGCACTCGACTCACTGGAACTGTCATATTGCGTTCGATAATAGGTGAGAACAATAATCCTTGTGAATTATAGACATCGTTGTCATTAACGATGCCAGTACCCAATGTGTATGGGCTGACATCTGTTAGAACAATATCGCCTAATGCGGTATCTTTGGCTTTTAATCCTGCTTGGATCGCTGCACCAACTGCTATGGTTAAATCAGGGTCGATGTCTGTTCGTGGGATTTTTTTAAACATGCGGGTGACCATGGATTTAATAAAGGTCATGCGAGAAGCGCCACCAACCAAAATAATTTCATCGATTTCAGCGGGTTCTAACCCTGAATCCCGTAAACACCGTTCAATGGGTTTTGAGATTCGATTCAATAAATCTTGGCTGGCAGTTTTTATTTCTTCTACTGTCAGTTCTACTGTTTCTGACTGAATATCTTGTAACGGTTCAATAACAAGTGGTCTTTTTGATGAAATTTGTTTCTTTGCTGCATCAATGGTGCTGTAGATTTTTTGTTTGTCTTTGGAGTTGAGTTTTTTGGTTTTGATATTGGCTTTTTTGAGGTACAAATCCATCATGACTTGGGTAAAGTCTTCGCCACCTAAAAAATTATCTCCACCGGAGGCTTTGACTTCGAGCACACCATCAAAATATTCCATGATGGACACATCAAAGGTACCACCACCCAAGTCGACAATCATAAAATCAGTATATTCTGGTTTATCTTGTAATCCATAAGCAATGGCAGCAGCTGTGGGTTCATTGATTAATTTTTCAACTTTTAGTCCTGCCATTTCTGCGGCTTGTTTGGTGGATTTGCGTTGGATACCATTAAAATAGGCAGGAACTGAGATGACAGCTTCTGTAAATTTTTCATTGGTAAAGGATTCTGCATCTTCAACTAAGCGTTGAATAATTAATGAAGATAGCTCGACAGGTGTATAAAGGTTATTGTGAATTTTATAAGTTTTATCAGAACCCATATATCGCTTGAAGGCTTTGATCGATTCCTTTGGAAATAATAATGCACGAGTTTTGGCTGTTTTACCAACATGAATGGTGCCATTTTTTTCAATGCTTATTACAGATGGTGTTAAGTATTCATTATATCGATTGGGGATTAATATGGCTTGTGAATCTTTCCAAATCGCTGCTACGCTGTTTGTGGTGCCTAGGTCAATGGCTAATATCATAGTGTTCCTGTTATAAAATTATTTTCATGTTATTTTATGTTAACTTGGATTGGATGCCAACGATGTATCTATAATAATATGCAAAAAAATCTGTTGTAATAAG
>JBGCFT010000194.1:0-5008 GCA_045107085.1 Marinicellaceae bacterium
ATATCATCTGCCCAATTTATTGATTGATTACATACAAAAACCAGGCGTATTGAATGGTATCGCTTATGATGAAACCACTAAAAAAACCTGGGTTACTGGTAAAAATTGGCCGTTAATTTTTGAGTTGTGATCTCATTAAATTGACAACAAATTTTTAATTTCTGTCTCTAACTCTTCTACTAATTTCAGATAATGGTCACCAGTTCCTGGACCAGAAAAACCTGTGTGAATTTTAACAACTTGGTGGTTTTTATCTAGAAATAGAGTAGTTGGATAGGATTTGACCTTATCTAAAAATCCAAGAATTTTGGTTGCTTCGGTTTTATCATTACCGCCTGCAAGCAATAACGGGTAATTGATATTGTGGCGTTTTTTAAAGGCGCTGAGTTGTTTTCTATCACGCACAGGATCTTCCGTAAATTCAAAGGCCAGTCCAACCATTTCTAATCCTTGAGGATTGTATTGATTATAAAATTTTGCCAACACAGGCGCTTCATCATTACAGTTTGGACACCATGTTCCAAATAAATTAATTAATACGGGTTTATTTTTAAAGCGTTCGTCTGTCAATTGCACAGTATTGCCTTGAATGTCTTCAAAGGAAAAAGACACGGATTGATCATTGGTTGTTATTTTATTCATTTCCCAACTTGAGGGCAGAAAGTCACTGGTATCTTCAGAGTATTGTGCTACCCAAGTGGCATGATAAGAATCCCGAGACCAAAAATTACCATTGATGATTTTGTCGTCATTGATTTCAGCATCAAATAAAAACGCATGGGCTCCATCAAATGCTGATAGATAGAGCTTGTTATCTTTGGCTGTGCCAGCTAAATAACGGTAATCTCCAGTTGGAGTTAAGAATGTTCCGGTGACAATCTCATCGTTTTGATTGAATTCAGCTACAGCAATACTTTCGCCATCTTCATCTGTAAACGTCACTTCCCAGTTGCCAGCTACCTTTGTGTTGTTGCTGTTTAAACTCTCTTGAGAAAACCTTTGTTTGTAGCCGCGCATGGCTTTAAAGTCTAATGCTGAAGTTTTGTCTTTTCCTGAAGCCGTTTTACTCCACTGTCCAGTCATCGATTGTCCGTCTTCATCGATTGTTGCTTTGATTCGGGCATCAAACCAATCAAAATTAATGGTTATATTGTTGTCATTTAACTCAACCTTTGATGTGTCAGCTCTTTCTTCACCGTTGATAATTTTAGCCGTGTATTGATTGTTTTCTTTAATAATGTCTATCCCAAACGGAAGTTCACCTCCTGGAGATAGCAACACACCACGCCATAGGCCAACGATATCAACAGTTTTAACAACTGGCGGTTGACTGTTGTTTTTTGTGGGCTTTTCTACTTGTGCTGGTTGATCACAACCTATCAATAGGAAAAGAAATGTAATAAAGGCTATTTTTTTCATGCTCTGTCTCATGTGTTGATTTAAAATCAAAGATTGATTAGTACATAAGAGTATAGTCTGCGCTATTTTATTTCAAGTTTCTTTTGAAATCCTAAATTGAATCCAAAAAAAAACCCGAATCTCGGGCTTTTTTTTAATCATTGATTGGGTTTAAATATCGAATATATCGCCTAAATCCATATCAAACTGATGAGATAACTGTGCCAGTTGTTTGACATTAACTTCACCATCCATACTTAATACAACCAATTCATCATTGTCTTCCATCACGACAATCATGACGTTTTCAAGAGAATCGCCGTTAACTTTTGCTATGATATGTACCATTTCGTCATCTTCTTTGACTGTGATTATTGGTTCATAACCTTGTGCATTTAAATCTTCAATTTTATCTTTAATTAAATCTGTTAATTGCTGTGTATTTTTATTATTAGAAATATCAAAAACTGAGATTTTTAATTTATCTAATCCAGTTAATGCTGCGGCAGCTTTTTTTGCATCCTCATCTTCATCAGCAAAAGCTAAAATGGTATTAATTAAGCCAGTGCCTAGGTTAATATTTACCTCAGGGCCAACACCGACTAGGTTTTCTATGTCACTGACGAAATCGTTTGCACTGGAAGCTGTTACTGTTAGACTGAATAATACGGTTAATAATAATTTTTTCATGTTTATCTCATTGGTTAGAATTATCTTGATAACGATGGCAGTGCAAAAATGTTACTTAATTCTTGGGAAATTTTGTATTGTTTGTTATTATTATAAAAAACTTAGGTGAATATTTTGGCTAACGAACAGACAAATAAACACATTAAACCATTGGTGGCTCCTTGCCGAGATGTTGGCATTGATGCGCCTTTAAGGTGGCTGAAAAAAGGATTTGCAGATTTTAAAAAGGTACCCAGATTGAGTCTTTCATTTGGAATAGTGATGATGATTATCAGTGCCATTATTACTTATATCGCCTACAGTGCCCATTCAATAGTTCTTGCGATTGCTTTGATAGCTGGCTTTTTCTTTCTTGGCCCAGCCATTGCCATTGGACTTTATTCTTTGAGTCGTCAAATTGAAAATGGCGTTACGCCTCAGTTTTTAAGGTGTTTGAAAGAAGGCAAAAAAAACATCAGCAACGAAATGGTTTTAGCTTTTGTTTTTTTGATTGTTTTTCTTATTTGGGCCAGAGCAGCGAGCATGGTGCATATCTTTTTTCCATCCATGTCAGGGATGCAATTAACAGATTGGATCAAGTTTTTATCTATAGGATCGGCTGTTGGTGCAGTGTTTGCAGCAGTTGTTTTTTGTATGGGTGCTTTTTCTATACCTATGTTGATGGATAGAAATGTTGATGCTGTGACAGCTATACTGACTTCTATTAATGCCGTCTTAAAAAACAAATGGGTGATGGTTGTTTGGGGATTAACCATTGTATTGATTGTATTGGTTGGGATCGCTACTTTTTTTATTGGCTTTTCATTTTTATTGCCAATCATTGGACACGCTTCATGGCATGCTTACCGCGAAGTAGTAGATGCCGAACAATGGGAACTGGGTCCTGGGCTTGGCAAAAATCAAAGTGAGTGAATCGAAATAGATTGCAGGATATTGCAGTTTAATGGTGCGAAAGAGGCCAATCCATGACCAATGGCATAGACATATAAAAACTTTATCATTTATAATGCAAGATTGCTCTATTAAATTAAATTTCTGTGAAACTAACTCAAGCGTCTTTAAGTAACCGAGTGGCTGTTGCCGTTGGTGTTTTTCTTGTGGCTATTTTTGGCTACATTAGTTTGACAAAATTACCCATTCAATTAGCTCCCAATGTCGAACGCCCTGCTATTGGGATTAATACCTCTTGGCGTGGAGCAGCGCCTGAGGAGATTGAGTCTGAGATTATTGAGCCACAAGAAAAAGTTTTTCAAGGATTACCTGGGTTAACACAAATGTCCTCAACTGCCAGTTCTGGTAGAGGTAGCATTGTTTTAGAATTTGCATCCGATATGAACATGCAAAGAGCTTTGGTAGAAGTGATAAATCGCTTAAATCAAGTACCAGCTTATCCAGTTGATGCCACAGAACCTACTGTTAATCTGGGTGCTGCTCGCTTTGGCGGCAGCCCCATTGCTTGGCTAACTTTTAAATTATTAGAAGGCAATAATACAGACATAGCGACCTACCAAGATTTTATCAATGATAATATTGTTCCCAAAATTGAACAGATAAAAGGGGTTACAAAAATCAATGTATATGGAGGTCGACCTTATGAGTTACGTATTACATTTGATCCATTTAAAGCCGCAACCTTGGGCATTGATCTCACCCAATTTTCAAATCTTGGCAGTGCCTTTAGAAATGTATCGGCAGGCAATAAGGATGTTGGAAAACGCAAATATACGATTCGCTATGAAGGCAAATATACACCTGAAAATTTAGCCGATTTGATTCTTCAATGGCGTGACGGTCAACCTATTTATCTGCGTGACGTGGCTGATATTCAAATGAAAATGCAAGACAAAGCAGGATCAATTACACGAGATGGAACACCTACAGTAATGATGAATGTCATTCCTGAGGCAGGTGTTAATGTCCTTGAAGTGATGGATGAGCTTAAGTCTACCATTGCAGATTTAAATGTTGGTTTGTTAAATGACAATGGCTTGTCTGTTAGGCAAACATATGATGAAACTATTTACACAAAATCCTCTATTTCAATGGTCAGAAACAATCTGTTATTGGGCATGTTTTTGGCCATCACAGTATTGTGGTTCTTTCTTAAAAGAGCCATACCTGCATTTATTGTGGCCATTGCGATTCCAGTTTGTTTGTTGGCATCATTTATTGCAATGGAAATATTGGGACGTTCATTAAATATTATTTCTTTAGCTGGTCTGGCATTTGCTACGGGTATGGTGCTGGATGCTGCCATTGTGGTATTGGAAAACATTATACGGCAAAGAGAAAAAGGTTTAAAAACAACCGCAGCATCAATGATTGGTACCTCTCAGGTTTGGGCTGCTCTTTTGGCTTCAACAACGACAACGGTGGCTATTTTCTTGCCCATTATTTTCTTAAAAGATGAATCAGGGCAATTATTTGCTGATTTGGCAGTGACCATTTCTGTCTCTATTGTTGTATCATTGATTGT
Source organism: Marinicellaceae bacterium (assembly GCA_045107085.1). Classification (GTDB taxonomy): domain Bacteria; phylum Pseudomonadota; class Gammaproteobacteria; order Xanthomonadales; family Marinicellaceae; genus NORP309. The sequence goes on from JBGCFT010000194.1 coordinate 4,565, forward strand.
TGCTGTGACTGTTTTACCAGCTGCGGCATCAAAATGGATCAAAGATGATAAATTTGAAGACCACCATTATCATTGGTGGGAAAGTGTGGCTAGTTTTATTAGTAGAATTACCAACAGTAGAACCAAACAAATCAGTTGGATTTTAATATTGACCATAGTGCCAACAATGACCGCTTATTTAATTGTGCCTCCAGCAGATTATTTACCAGCAGGAAACAGAGATGATACTTTTGGATTTCTCGTACCACAACCAGGCTTATCAGTAAAATCTGGACAAGAAGATATCATTGATGTCATAAAACAAAGAATGCAACCTTATGTAGAAGGCGAGAAATTGCCCAAAATTAAAGATTACTATTTAGGTTTGTTTGGGTCGTTTGCCTTCTTTGGTTTCAATGCCTACAACTCTGAAGATCTTGATAAAATGTTGGGCATAGTCAATAG
>JBGCFT010000195.1:0-3456 GCA_045107085.1 Marinicellaceae bacterium
TTGGGCTTTTTCAAGTTGTTCTTTAGATAAGCTTTTTTCAATATTATTGGTGAGCGCACTGTATTCAGGATTAGATTCTGAGGCTTTTGCCCAAGCATAAGCCTTGATCAAATCAATTTCAACACCTTGGCCTTTGACTAACATAACTGCTAAATTGTATTGGGCTTTGTTGTTGCCAAATTTGGCAAGAGTTAAGTATTCTTTGTAAGCTTTTTCGAAATTACCATTGTTGTAATCTTTTTGAGCACTTATAAAATCTGCATGGACAAGTGAAGTAAAAAAAAATATTGTGAGTGCTAAGAGTGCTTTCATGGTCAAATTTCCTATTATTTTAACAGTAATGTATTATAAACCATTATTTTGTTAAATAGTTCAATGGTCATACTAGATTAAATGAAAATCAGTAGTAAAATACATTTTTTAATTTTAGTCAGAATTTCATGTCAGAAAAAAACGTTTCAGAAAATTTTATTACACAGATTATTGATGCAGATTTAGCTTCTGGAAAACATACTCAAGTGATTACACGTTTTCCGCCAGAGCCAAACGGATTCCTGCATGTTGGACATGTTAAGTCAATTTGTTTGAATTTTGGATTGGCTGAAGATTATCAGGGATTGTGTAATTTACGTTTTGATGACACCAATCCAGCTAAGGAAAGCATTGAATATGCACAAGCCATTCAACGTGATATTGAGTGGTTGGGTTTCAAATGGAATGATAAGGTTATGTATTCATCTGATTATTTTGATCAGTTGTATGCCTATGGTATTGAACTGATAGAAAAAGGATTGGCTTTTGTTGATGAACAATCTCCTGAAGAAATTCGAGAAATGCGTGGTGATTTTACTCATCCTGGAGTCAACAGCCCATACAGAGATAGACCAATAGAAGAATCATTGGATTTATTTAAACGTATGAAAGCAGGTGAATTTGAAGATGGTAAGATGGTCTTACGGGCTAAAATTGACATGCAATCAGGAAATCTAAATATGCGAGATCCTGTTATTTATCGCATCAAGCATGCTCACCATATACGAACTGAAGACAAGTGGTGTATCTATCCCATGTACGATTTTACTCATTGTATATCAGATGCTTTAGAAGGCATAACCCATTCAAACTGCACATTAGAATTTGCCGATCATAAGCCTTTGTATGATTGGGTCTTGGATAATATTACTATCGATTGCCACCCAGAGCAGTTAGAATTTAATCGACTTAATCAAACATTTACCATTACATCTAAACGCAAACTTAATGAATTGGTTGAAGAAAAAGTAGTTGATGGCTGGGATGACCCTCGAATGCCTACTGTTTCTGGTATGCGAAGAAGAGGGTATACGCCTCAATCAATTCGAGAATATGCCAAAAAAAGCACGGTTTCTAAGAAACCTTCTATTATTCCAATGAGTATGTTAGAAGATTGTGTTAGACAAGAGCTTAATGTCTCTGCGCCAAGAATTATGGGTGTATTAAACCCTTTGAAACTAGTCATTGAAAATTACCCAGAAGGCGAATCAGAGATGATTACAGCCCACAATCATCCCATGGATGAAGCATTTGGCACCAGAGAACTGCCATTTGGGCGAGAATTATACATTGAAGCAGACGATTACAAAGAAGGCGCAAACCGTAAATTTTTTCGTTTTACCGAAGGCAGAGAAGTGCGATTACGTTATGCCTATTATCTGACTTGTCAAAGGGCGATTAAAAATGATGCGGGTGAAGTGATTGAATTGCGTTGTACTTATGATCCTGAGACAAAAGGGGGATGTTCGGATGATGGACGCAAAGTTAAAGGAACCATTCATTGGGTGAGTGCACAACATGCAGATGATATAGAATTAAGGTTGTATGACCGACTGTATAATGTTGTTTCTCCGAAAGGCATGGATGATTTGAACCCAGAATCATTGCAAATATTAGACAAAGCAAAATTAGAACCAGGGATCATAGATAACTCAGAAGGAATTCATTATCAATTGGAACGTACAGGATATTTTTACCGTGATAAAACCCACGAAAAGGATAAGCCAATATTTAATCGCATCGTAACGCTCAGAGATTCTTGGGCTAAGCAAGAACAAAATTAATCAAAATATTTAAATAAAAAAGAAAAATTATGCAAACAACTGAAACAATTTGGCACAACGGCGTGCTCAAACCATGGGAAGAAAATACCACTCATGTGTTAACACATACATTACATTATGGTGGCGGTGCCTTTGAAGGCATTCGTTTTTACAAGACCGATAAAGGACCTGCTATTTTTCAATTGAAAAAGCACATGCAGCGATTGATTTATTCATCAGAAGTATTGGGTATGAAACTAGGGTACAATTTAGATGCACTTAATCAAGCTACAGTAGAAATGGTAAAAGCCAATGGATTAGAGTCTGGATATATACGTCCTTTGAGCTTTTTTGGTTACAAAGAATTGGGCGTATCTGCTAAAGGCAATCCTGTAGAAGTCATTATTGCAAATTGGCCATGGGGAAAATATTTACCTCACGATATGGTTGATATTGCTGTGAGCAAATACAAGAGAATTAGCCCTGAAACTACAGTTATTGATGCAAAACTTTGTGGACATTATGTCGGTGGCATATTATCAGCCATAGAAATGGATGATACGCACTATCATGAGGCTTTATTTTTAGACCATGATAATAATATTGCTGAAGGCGCAGGTGAAAACTTTTTTGTTGTTAAGGATAAAGTGCTTTATACTCCATCCTTGGGACATATATTGCCAGGTATTACTCGCGCTACCATTATTGAAATAGCAGAGCATTATGGGTACAAAGTGGTAGAGCAAAAAATTACTTTAGAACAAGCCCTGAATGCTGATGAAGCATTTTTCACAGGAACTGCAGTGGAAGTGACGCCTATTCGATCAATTAATGATGAAGTCCTAGGAACAGGGGATAATGTAGGTGAAGTCACAACCTTTATTAAAGATACTTATGAAGATGTTGTGCATGGAAGAAACGAAGATTTTATGAAATATTTAACGTTTGTTAAATAGAATTTTCAAATAAAAATATTAAGTATTGGGATATTTTAGCTTTGCTTAACCCAATACTTAATAAGCTTATTGAGTGCTAGATGACATTGAAATTTTTTCAATTCCTGCGCTTTCTAACTGATCCATTACAGATACGAGGTAAGTGCTAGAGGCGTCCTTTTCTAACAAAATAACAGCACGAATGGTTGGATTGTCCTCAACATAAGAGACAGCTTTAGAATTAATCTGGTCAATTCTTAATTTATCTTTATTTATCCAAATATCGCCGTTACTTTTAATAGTTATTAATAGAGACCTTTGCTCGATTAGTGAAAGAAGATAAAAAGTTTAAAAAAGCATCACTCTGCGTTTCAAAATTTGCTAATAACTAGTTATTAGGCTGCATTTCGTGCCTTGATTGACACATTTTTAAATCTTTTTCTCAA
>JBGCFT010000196.1:0-3011 GCA_045107085.1 Marinicellaceae bacterium
ACTCACTTAGAGCAATATTTTTGCAATTTCTGGATATTTTAGTTTGAAATTTTGTTTAAACAACTCAGCAGTTTCTAGGGTCCAATGTCCATAATCAGAAGTTAAAATTCCACCATCTGGAAAAATAATAGGGCAATCAGAGTCAATGCTTCCACACAAGACTTCAAATTTATCTACGAAATCAATATTAAGTTCTTGTGTGATTTTTTGAAGTTTTTTAGATAATTTTCTTCTATCTCTGTTTTCGTTTTCATAAACAAACTGCTCTAAACCATAAATTTGATTGTGTTTATTTATTAGAAAAGGCAGGGGTCTTTTAAATTCAATTGTGGGACCAAATACAATGATGTCTGAATCTGTTTTATTTTGAATATAATGCACAAATTTTGGTAATTGCTTTAAAGCCCATTCTTTCCATCTGGCTGTGATGATAATTAAATCTGCAGTGAGTAATGTCTTAGAGTTTAATTGTCTTTTGACTATTTTTGAACAATTCTCATTATCTTTTTGTGAATTAATAAAAAGTAGATGGTGACCTTTTTCAATGGGTCTCTCAGACAGTACTGGTTGACAACGATAAGGAATTGGCAGCCTTATATAATTTATTTGTGACTCGTAACCGAATGATATCAATAAATCACTGGCATGACTATCACCTATAATAACAATATTACGGGCCTTAGATTTTGTTTTATTGGCCATCATAATCGCAATCCGGTCTTTTCTTTGTTTTCTTAACTCTGAAATATTGAGATCGATATTTTGTAAATTATGATTATTTCGCCAAGTCCATCCTGCATTTTTCCAACTGGAACTGGCAACTAAAATAATGAGCAGTGAAAAGCTCAACAATACTGTCCAAAATAGCATATTTTTCTTGCGAGTTGAAAGACTGTATCTGAATTTATTTTCAATAAATATATTCAGTAATAACGACAAGATATAAGTGGTTATTAACAACAAAACAGTTTCCACAAAAGTAAAACTATTTTTTATTGTTACATTAATATATTTATAATAGACCACAACAGGCCAGTGTACTAAATAAACAGAGTAGCTGATTTTTCCAATATGAATCGCTACTTTTGAATGTAATATGAATGTGGAAATTCGACTCTTTATTGAGAGTATTATTAAAGCAGCACCGATACAAGGAATCAAAGCATTTAAACCAGGAAATATTGTGGCTTGATTGAAATTGATGCCAGCATAAAATATTAAACTCAACCCAGTAATCGTTAAAAATTCACTCAATATCTTAGATTTTTTCACATTTGGAATCCAATAAAGAACCGCTCCAATTCCAAATTCAAATATTCGAAAAGGCATAAGGAAAAAATTAGCGCTTGGTAAATCATCAAGAGTGAATATACTTAATAAAAGACTAAAAACTGTTAGTATAATTATAGGGAGAAAAATATTTTTTCTGAACAAAAATAATAATATAGGCCATATCAAATAAAACTGTTCTTCTACAGCCAGTGACCAAGTGTGCAATAAAGGTTTAATATAGGAGTCTGAATCAAAATAACCAGATTCAAAATAGAAGAAAAAATTTGAAAAAGATACAATTGAGAAGACTGATGCCCCGCTTGATCTTTCAAAGTCTACAGGACTAAATAGAATAAAAGAGGCAATATAACAAAAACTGATGACAACTAATAGCGCAGGAAATAAGCGCCTTATTCTTCTTAAGTAGAATGCAGAAAATGAAAAAGATTGTTCAGATATTTGTCTGGCAATTAATCCTGTTATTAAATAGCCACTGATTACAAAAAATACATCAACGCCAATAAAACCGCCATCAAAATAAGGAATATGTAGGTGAAAAAATAACACAAAAAGAACAGCTATGGCCCTTAATCCATCAATTTCAGGGATATACTTTTTCTCGTTGTGTTTTATTGATTGCATTGATATTATGGTTGAAAAATATTTTTTTGAATATTACTACAGAATTAAAATATTGTATATGCTTAGATTAAACGCAGCAATAATCATAGGTAGCAAAAAACAATACTTCGGGTTGTTTATTTATCCGATGAATAAATTTACTCATGTCAGAGCCATATATTCATGATAGTATTATTTCAATAGCTAGGCATAGGGCTTAGACCTAGATTGAAGGAGTAAAAGAATCATGAAAACATTCCAATTGTATTTTATTAATTTCAAACAGTTACTTATATTGATGCTCATATTTTTGGCATCTACTGCATCATCTCAAGAAGTTCCTAAAGATTTAAAACAATGGCAAGGTTGGATTGAATACCAACAAGAGTTTTATGAATGTCCATTTTTTTACAATAAAAATAGTGCTTCTCCTTCATCACATGTTTGCGCTTGGCCACAAACATTAGATTTGAATATTTCGGAAAAGGGAGGAAGTTTTAGTATTCAATGGAATATTATTCAGGACAGTTGGGTTCCGTTACCTGGAGACAAGTATGCTTGGCCACAAAATGTGACCATCAATGATAAAGATCAGATTGTTCAAAGACAAAATAACCGCCCAAGAATATTTCTGAAAAAAGGAAATTATACGATTAAAGGCATTTATGATTGGGGTAAACGGCCTGAAAATATAGAAGTGCCCAATCAAATTGCGGACATCAATCTTTCAATTGATAACGACCCGATCAAGTTCTTACAACGAAAAGGCAGTAGTTTGTGGCTAGGTGAGAACAAAACTCAAGACAAAAAAGAAGCCAATGAAATTGATATTGAGGTCAATCGATTAATCATTGACGGTCACCCGATGACCATGTATGTGGTGTTAAGTGTGTCTGTTTCTGGAAATGCCAGAAGTGAAAAACTAGGCAAGATTTCAAGTGCTCAACTGCAAGTGACTCGAATAGGTGGAGAACTTTCGTCTTATATCGATAACGACGGCTATTTGTGGGCACAATTGAAACCAGGTGTTTGGCAAGTGCATGCCAGTTTTAATGTGTTGGATTGGCCAAATAAAATGGTTTTTGAACCTGAAGGAGAAAACTGGCCAAATCAGGAAA
>JBGCFT010000197.1:0-17197 GCA_045107085.1 Marinicellaceae bacterium
AAGATTGGAATAATCAGTGTTTTGCTCAATAGAATAGTTTACTTGGTCATTACTTTATAAAGTGGTGTAATAATTCTACCAAATATCTCACTCTAGGTCAATTTAAGATAAATTAGCTAAAATAAGTCAATTCTCTTTGTATAAACAATAGTAGAGATATGCATCAGAAATATACTGGGATAACATACTGATCACACGCCTTTGTAACTAACTCAGGACACACACCTGTAGGAATTATCATGCTTGTAAGATTTAATGAATTCAGTCTAGCGAATAGAATCGGATACTTGCCATGGCCAATCTTGGTCAGATGTATCATAAGGAAGTTGAAACTTTTTAGCGAGACTCTCCATTGAATCCTTTGTCCAGAATCTCCACAAGTGTTCAGGTACAGAACTCACGATTTCTCTTCTTTCATTTTTCTAGGTAAAAGGTGTTGGTTTTTATAAACCTCCTCACGTCGCCGACCAAAATAATTCCAAAACAGTAAGCCAGTAGTTGATTCGTCCATCCATTGACTTTCCTCTTTAAACTGTAATATCCAACGATATGGCGATTTATTTGATAGCATCACCTTAATTTGCATATTCTCAGATAACATATCGCGAACAAGACCAAATATACTTTCAAGTGCTTCATTATTGTTTTTGAATTCTGTTAAACGCCAATGATCATGGTATCCACAATCAGTTAAAATATATACATCCAGCTCGTCCATACTTACTATTACATCAAAGCCATTTGAATTTGCTTTATGTATAGTCACCTCAGTATTATCATCATTCCAAGTAATTTTTAATTCTTCGTAGCTTGCAAGAATATTATTTGCATATTGTTTGATTTGTGTATTCATTCAACGTTTAAGTTTTTGGGTTCTTGTATCTAGTAAATTCGTTTTTACCATATTTTTCAAGCTCATTCTTTTTAGCAATTTTTTCATTTGTTATGATAACAATTTCATCAGAGTCAAGTAAGCAAATAGAAGGTGTGTCCTCTGCTTCTGTTTCTGCAGATGAACATAAAAAATAACCATTACCTTCTGTAGAAATTGTTAAATCTTGTTTATAAGATTTTGATCCGCTTCTTTTTCCACAGGATGTCCATAGGTTGTCACACCACCAGATTTGGACATCAGTTATTTGTTTACCAATTAATTTTTTAATTAAAGAGTGATTGTTCATACCTATCTTGATTGCATGGTCATCCCATTCATCCAAGTCTAAGGGTGTGTTGTAAAAATTTAATCCTTGTTCTGAACCTCCTGATTCTATTGAGAGCTTATTGCCACTTTCGAAATCAATTTCAATGGCACGAATATTAAAATGTAATTCTTCATGTTTTGTGATGATATTAAACATTCCTTTATCAACCCAATATGATATTCGTTCAATTTTATCGTCAATGTAAGAATCTAAATCAATTTTTTTCACTTATTTAGCCTAATAATTAGTTAACTACTGATGCTTCGACTAAGTCGCTCATCTCCATTTGCCGCAATTTTTTCAAAGGCTGTATCTAGCATTTCAAAAATATCCCATCGTTCAACATTAAGGTTTTTTGCAACTAAATCAATTACGATTAATTCTAGTGATGCAACTCTTTTTCCTTTCCACAGTTTATCAGAAAGTGCGATAAGTAACTCTTCTAGTGAACACTCCATCTCCTTCCAACGAGCATGAGACATACAGCATCGAGCTAACTTTTGTGAAACGCCTTTTTCCAGTAACATAGCTTCTCCTTCAGGTTCATGATTAGAACCAGGTCCTGACATTTCATGGCTATGAACAATTTTTCCAGTGTCATGAAGTACCACACCCATTCTGACAAATTCTGAATCTATAGTAAGGTTCAAAGTATCGCATACTTCTAATATTAGATCAGCCGCCTCACCAACTAGTGTTACATGCGTAATTAGATGCTCAGGTGCGCCTAACTGCTCTAATAAATTGAAGGCATCTTGTTTGGATTTTAGTACCATGCTTCCTCTATGACCTTAATAATGTAGTAATTGCGTCTACGATTAATGATCTGTCACAATTATATAAATCTGCACCACTAAATGGGTTGAGTTCTAATAATCTATAACCCTCATCTGAATTACAAATATCCATAATATAAACATCATCTGGAGCAGTAATTGTGCTGGCTATTTCTTGTGCTAATTCTAATGGTTTACCTGCCCAATCATTATCATCGGCTGCTCTATTATCTGCAATATAAGAAGAGCCTGTAATAACTTTTTTGTTGCATATTACATATCTCCATTCTTTCTTAACTGTTTGTAATGAGCTTAAAATAATTTCTTCACTAGGATCATCGTAATAGAATCCAAAATCTAATGCTTGAAGACTAATATTATCTTTAGTTAAAACACGTCCAGAAAATGGTTTCAAAGGACTGTTTGGACGAACAAAAAAATCATCTGAACTATTCTGTTTTAGATATTCATCTGGATTATCTACTAATTTTTGAACGGTTATAGAAATCCAATTCTTTTGAAATAACCATTTTTTTGATTCGTCATACCAAGATGTACATTTGAAATTATCAACATTACAATAAGCACCTGGATTCCATAACTTTTGTTTTGTGATTAATGATGCATTTCCTAAGCAACCATGAAATACAACCTTTTGGTCAATGAGTTTTGGGAAGTTTTTCTTTTCTATCCATTGATCTTTCCAGTCAACTACATTTATGCCTTTCTCAATTAATGCATCAGACAATTGGTTATGATTATCACTAAAAATTTCTCTTTCTAAAATCCATGTTATGTTCATATGTTTTATTTCTCAAACGTTTTTACATCCTTGTTTTCATCAGTAAACATTTTGAGTAAAGCCTTAATTCCATTACTCTTCTTCATGTAAAAACTTAGATATTTGATTAGCGTACTGTTGTATATTATTTGCTTCTTTTTCAAAGCTCATTTCATCATGGTCATAGAAGCCTACCGTGAAATCGTCTTTGTTAAGATAATAGTAATTACCACAGCCATCAATACCAATTACAAAATATTCACTTGGCCAGCACTTGATTGAATTAGTCCATTGAACATCAGCACAAATTATTGATTTATTTTGCTCGCATATTAATGCTTTGTCACGCATTAAGTAAAGTTCTTCTAGGTCTCGACGAGCCTCATCATTGAGCTTTTTATAGTTGAGTACAACACCCTCAAAATTGTTAAGTACTTTTAATAATTCAGATGGTAATTCCATAATTAACTCTAGTTATTAACGTCATGCTAATATTCCCTAATTTCTAATATTTCTATTATTTTATTCCCTTGTTTGAACCCAACAACATTTAAAATTGTATTTTTTATGATTTGTACATATTTAGAACGAATATTGAAATCTTTGTCACGAAAGTTATCACCTGCTTTTTTTACTATATTTGATATTTTCATAAAACAATTTAACATCTCGTCCAAATTAGAAAATAGTAAAACAGGGCTCCAAGAACCCGACCCATGACGGGCAAACAAAATTTTATTACTTTTTGAATTATAGATTAATGGATCAGCATTTGAATCTCCAAATACAATCCAATTTTCTTTCCAATCTTTTTCTCTTTCATTAGTTAATCCATGCCATCTATACCCTTTTTGATATTCGATTATATTTTTAAAACTTGTAAATTCAAATAGCTCAAAACCAAGATCAATCTGGCTTGATGATGGTATTTTTTGGTTTGAAAAATTTTCTAATTCTTTTGGTATTTCCATTTTAATCTACGTAAAGTTGATTATTCATAAGCCTAACATTTTGACTTTGTACCGCAATACTTGATTAAAACTTGTCTGGCATTTTTATTCACTTGGGTCATACTCTATATTAAATTTTTTACAAGATATAACTACATCTCCGAATTCACCTGAAATACCTATTTCACCATTTGTATTTACAGCAAATGTTTCAATTTCTCCATAGTCTTTTGTAAATCTATTTTATCTATTTCAATTATCAATAAAGTGCCTGATCTTTTTTATATCTAATAAAAAATTATTTAATTATAAAAGCTAATTTACCTATTCCAAAGGTAGGAACATGAATACGTTTTACTTCCTTCTTCATCATCGATACCGATCTTATGAGGAAAACCAGACGAAGTTAAAGTCAACGATAAGCCACTTAGTAACTGCCAAGCTTCATCAACTGGTATAAAGAATGTTCCACTTGCTATCATAATTTCATTATCAGATGAGTCCATATTCCATTCGACTCTAGAATTTTCACCATCACACTTTAGAATAACTTTATTATTGTATCTAGATAGATACGGTGTCAATGGAAGCCTGCATTTTCCTATGTATTCTTCAATACCAGCTAACCCATCAGGTGCATCTATCTCAATAAAAAAATCACATTCATTTTTCATAAATTATTTCTAGTTCTGTGTCATATACCTCAGCTTGATAAACATCAATACCGTTTTGATTCACTCGGTACACTGAACCCATTGGTAAACCATCCTTTCCTGTATACCCTTGATCCAGTTCAACGATATCACCAGCTTTAGGTGGATCTGCATTTTCTATTAAAAACAAATATCGACTTTCAGGAATATCATATTTTAGCTTTGCTCTTTTGATATCTACACTCATATTTTTAACCTTAATCTATATTTAATGTATTGATATAAATATAATGAAAATCAAGGGTTCAACTTGCCCCCTTGTGCTTTTATTTTTGAACTGAATCTAAACCTGAACTTGTTATGTTTAATTTATCTTGAATAAACTTCAAAGAACGGGCTATATAAATGATTTCTGATTCTGGTTCTGAAAACGAGTGCCCTTCGTCATTTAGTACAACCAAATTAGTTTTTTGGCCAACCAAATCCAAAATTTCCTTCATCCTATAGGAATGCTCAATAGTTACTCTTGAGTCATTTAAACCATGAAACAAGAGAAAAGGCCTTTTGATCTTATTGACCAAGTACAGCGGTGATTTATTGACCAAACCTTGATGATTGACAATTGGGTTTCCTGCTATTTCAGTCATCTTTTCTAACATATATTCGTTATATTTGAAATCGCTCTTAGTAAACAGCAAAGGGATATCTGTGACACCTGCTAATGAAACGGCACATTTATACCTATCTGGATATAAAATCGTCAACATTAATGCTGAATAGCCACCATAACTGCTGCCCATTGAACATATGTGAGATTCTTTTATATTAAAATTATCAATGGAATAATCCACCATTTCATTGATATCTGATTCAATTTTTTCACCCCATTGTTGTTTGCCTTTGTCTATGAACTCTTTACCGTAACCACCTGAACCGCGATAATTGATTTTTAATGAAGCAAACCCTTGAGAGGCCAAAAAATGCTGTAGATCATTATTAAACGCATAGTCCCTCACGCCTATTGGTCCTCCATGTGGAATGACAATCAATGGTGCTTCTTCTTTTTCATCTGAGGGTGTTACTAAATACCCTTCGATATTAACACCGTCACTGGCTTTAATATTTAAATAGTGGAATTTGCCTTTTTCAAGTTTGCTATATTCTTGATTTACTTCAAATAGTTTAATAAATTCTTTGGTGTTTTTGTTATAAATTGACCAAGACCCTTTAGAGTATTCATTAGATCCAAATACCAATATTGTGCCATTTTGTATATTGTTTTGTACGTTATAAAATTTATAGTTAGGGTACTTTTGCTTTAATGGCTTCAATGAGTCAATTTTGTTTTCTAAATATTCAACTTTGTAAAATCCATTGTTAATGTAGTTTATCCCATTAATTTCATGGGTGCTTGGGTCAGAATTTATACCGACAATGTCTATGTTGTCGTTTTCATAAAAGGGTTCTATATAGGAAAAATCATGGGTAGAGTATTTATGAATGGCCTTTTTATCGCCAAATTTATTGGTTAATACATAAAAATAAGTACCATCTGAAGAGATTAACTGTGGGATTTCTAGGTCATTAACCGACTCAAATGTTTTAATTTTTTTCCATTTGTTTTTCTGATTCAAAAACCAATAATCCAAAATTAGGTGATCTGCTTTTTTATTATAATCAACAGTGATTAAAAATCTAATTAAACTACTTTTGTCAGTTAACCAAAAGGCAGCATTTTCAAATTTTTTTAATTTTTTCAACGGTTTTTTAGCTGATTTTTTAATTGTTGCAAAGGTTTCTAGGTTCAGTTCATATAATCCAACTTTTTTATATGAACGGTTAAATTTATTGGAAAAGTATATCTTGTCTTCTTGTTCTATCAAACTATCAACCAAATCTCCTTTTAATGGGATTTCCAGGTGTTTTGCACCTGTTATTTTATTTTCGTTATCAATGGTTAAGTGAACGACTTGATTTAATTCTGTATTCAAATAATTAACTTTAAAAAATATTGAATTGTTATCAATCCACTCTATTTCTTCTATGTATGACTTCTTGGAAAGTTTTTGTTGATAAATAATATCTGCAACATAACTCGATAGATTAAGGACCTTGATATATGTGACCTCATCTTCTATTACACTGTATGTCAAAAAGTTTCCTGAAGGATTTATTCTACCTATTGATTGATTGCTGTTTTCTAAATAGTCTTGCAACTTTGGATATGATTTTAATTCATCGTCTATACCATCTGAACTATCGTAGTAGTTATACTCGTTTTGATTGGGTTCTGTGGAGACAGAATTAAAAAGAATGGGTTTTTCGGTTTGTTTAAAGGATTCTGATAGTTTTTTATAATAAGCTGGGTAGTTATCTTCTACTAGGCCTTGGTATTTAAATGTATATTTATTGTACAAATTAGTATGTTGTTCTCTAAATTTTTTTAAAACCACTGACATATTATTTTCTGAATTTAAATAATGAGCACTTCTGTAGTTTCTGTATTCTAAACTAGAAACCCATGAGCCAGGATAATTGATAATACCAGCTTCTACTTTAAATTTTTTCTCTCCTTGATCATAGTTTACAATATTCTTCCAGTATGATGTCAAATTAAAAATGTCCCAATAATAATCCCCTGCTTTTAACTTAATCAAGGCATAGTGGTTGCCTGCTTCAATGTCTTGAAACTTTATTTTCTTATGTCCATTTAGCGATTTTATTTGCACACATTTAATATACTTCTAGGACTGCAGGTTAAGCTATAAATAGCCTTCATCATGAGCTAAGCCTTGTTTCTTGCTTGATAAAAAAATCGTTTCATTTGTGTCAAATTGGAATTTTTTTGAATGTGCTGTGATGCTAAACAAAAGTACAATGAAAACAAAAAAATTTGTTCTGGTCATATAATTCTCCATTAATATGCGATTATTATATAGGTCAATGCTTCAAACATAAAACAATTCAATCCCACGTATTAATAATAGACATTCAATTACATGTTTTCAAATTCAGTGTCAAATCTACTTTTAAATTTACTTTGTATTTTTTCTAATTTTTCAGGGCTTGCTGGGCCTTTATTATTAATAATGGCGAATGCGAAATTGTCTGTAGCAATTTCTTCAGGGTGAATAATGTATTTGGTGTTGTTGCCTACCTGTTGGAAAAACCCTGAAACTTGTTCAAAAGAATAGATAACTGGTTTTACATTTCCTCCAAGCTCATAGTTAATAATTCACGTTAAAAGACATTAATATTAACTGCACAAGCTTTCTATTGAGTTAGTAAATTCAGGCATCACAGAACAAGATTCTTCTTGCAGCCCCAAAACATGTTCAACAATTTTATTAGCTTCTTTTTTATTCATGAGTTTTTATTTAATAAACCACGGTAAGATGAGATAAGCAAAATTGATGCGTTCATTAGGTTTTTTTATTGATAGCATAAAACTCACGACCTTTTACAGTAATTCTATACATAAAAACAAAAGGAATAGGATAGGTTTCATCTAGAAACTGATCGAACTTTCTCTCTGCGCCTTTTCTATCTGATCGACCTGAATCCAGCTCGATTAAACCCTCATCTTCAAGTGACTTAACTAGAGATTTTGAAGGACGAAAGCTTTTCATTTCATCACGGTTCTCGTTAACAAGAACCATACAATCATCTTCATCACTATCATCACAAACTGCCCAATCGTTATCGATTGCTTCAATCAATTTTAATGTTGCTTTGATATCTTGATTATTCATTTGTATTCCTTACAAGTTTATAGTATTTCAGCCTTAATTACTTCAAAATCTTCTTATCTGGTTTTAATAACAGAGATAACTTCTTCCAAAAGTTCACTACAATCACTAATTGATAATGATGCACATTCTAAAGAAGGGAGTAACTCTAGTTCTTGTTCATATGTTAATGGAGACTCACTTATATTGCTGACAAAAATTTTGTTTTTAGTTTTACTATCTATTCCATTATCCAATGATACCAACACTTCTTCTTTTTCTATAGTTTCGAAAAATAATGCTATAGATCCACCATCAGATGCTATAGCACAGTTTGTAAGGGTTAATTTCATCCCTATAGTATAAATCTAATTTTTAAGAAGCCTAATAAATTTTAATAATTCACCTAAGTTTGATGGATCAAAATCGAATCCAAATTGAGAAGAATGAAAAACATCTATTTCCTTATACAGCCAATAACCAGTCTTGCCTTTAATAGCCATAAAGCCAAGATTATCATAAGCATAAAACTTTAATTTCCCCTCATCAGGCGACATAGGTTTTAATATTATCTATAAAGTGCCTATCCTTATTTGTGTTATGTTATTTATGTTTTAAAGATTGAGCCTCACGATTAAAAAAGCTTACCAATTCTGGCATGAAATTTTCAAAACGAGGGTACAGCTCTCTGTTTTTATCATACCGTATCAACTCTTGTACCAAGTCTTCTGTCCACACAAAACCGTTTTCCAATTGTTCAATTATTTCTGCTTGAATAAGCCGCTGATTGAAGCCGTTATCGATCATGTATTTAACAACAGATGCCCTAATCAAGGCTTCTGCATACATAATTTGCCAACTTGAATAACCTTGCTCATTCATTTTTAGTTTTAGTTTTGAAAAAATTATCTGGCCGCTGTTGGCTAAATCTTGCTCATGTTTGTAGACCAGGTGATTAACAAAAGAATGATTGAACTCATGCAAAACCGTTGGAAAGAAGTATTCTTTATTAAATAAAGGGAGACCACCTGAATCTAATTCTGAAATCCCAATAACGGCATATATCACTTCTTTTCCGTCAGGCATTGTCATTTTAGGCCCGTAACCTTTATCACCAATACCAGCTGCAATAACTGTTTTGTATTCGCCCTTGGGAGATTCTCCATAAAACTCGGTATACCAATCATGGTTTATATCATTGTGCACCGATTGAAATCTTTCTAAGGCCACTTGATACATTTTTGCTTGTTCATCAAAAAAAAGATCACTGTCAGTGTCACGATAAAACGTATTTAATAATGCCAAAAAATGACGTGAAGTTTTTAAACCCCACCTTTTGTCAGGGATCACTTCAGAAAAAGGTACAAGTGGTTTCATGGTTGGCGGGTCTGTGATGTTGATTGCAAAAGACATAACTGAATCATATCCTATGTCTTTTTTCTTTCGGATTAACTTGATGTACTCAATCAATTCATGGTCTTTGAAATCAGCATAGTGTTTTTGGATTTGATTGACATAATCAGTAAATTCACTTGAATTGTACTCCCATGCTTCTGCCAATCGAAAAGCAATACTTAAAATTTCGATGCGTTTATCTACTGTGGGTATTTTTAGAACTGTATGTTGTTGGGACCAAGCGCTTAAAGAAATCGTAAGCAAAAATATTTTAGCGGTGTTTTTCATTGTGATAATCATAGTTATGATTGTACATTGTTCTGAATTTATATTGAAGACGTTTGTATCTTGATAAAGTTACTTTCATCAAATAAATCGTACCCACATTCAGATATACAACGCATTTACTATTTATCAAAGTTATGAACTTTTATGGCATTTTGACAATGAACCAAACCAATTAAAATCCATTTAATTTGGCTTGGCTGGTTAGTTAATGATTAAAAAGTAACAGTTACTTTTTGATCATTTGATGTAAGGCATTTTCCTATACCGCCGCCTTTAATACCACTGTCGGGTTTTGAGAGTTGAAAGTGACATTCCATTGTGTTGCCTCGCCTGCTGATAAGTTGTGCTTGTGTTTGAGATGATACGCGATCTGAACCGCTCAATATCCATGCATCATCTTTTAAACCCTCATTTAAAATCAAACTGTCTGCAAATTCTGAGGAAGAAGATTGGACGAATTTACCTAAAAACAATTCTCCATCAGGCATCATAACTTTAAGTTGTCCGTCATTATCAAAGACTCCTTGTTCGTAGTCCATTTTTACTGAACCTTGCTCACTGATGCCTTGAATCGTTCCTCTGCTAGTGCAGGCTGAAGTTAGAATACATATAAGTGATACAACTGCTATTTTTTTCATATTTTTAATTCTCCGAAATGAATATTTATTTAGTTATAGAAAGCTTTTTTCTTGTATACATTTTGAATTGTACGACTTCTATATTAACAACTAATATCCCGATTATCAGTGACGTTAATGTGCATTTTTGTGACCGATTGAGTCAATCTATCATTGAGATAAATAGAGTTCTCAACAAACTTTTGTAGAATCCTAGTTCTATAAGTAAGTGCCCTCAAATTCTAATGACAGCTATCATTAGCATAGAAAATGAGGGCGAACAGTGACTTTCTATTTTAAATAGTCATTTCACCAATTGTGTGATTGAGTCAGTTAACTTTTCTAGTAAATAGTTTGAAATTTTTCTTGAAACTGAAATCACATAAGTATCTGGCGTATTACTGAGTACTATGATTGTGATTCCTTTTTTAGGGTAAATTAATAGATTAGAAGCAAACAGTTCACTGCCACCACTGTGATGAACCAATTTAGTCTCTGAATTATTATTTTCAATCCACCAACCATATCCATAGTTTGAATTTCCACCATTGTACTCAAAATGAGGGGACAAAAATTGAGATGTTGTGGCTTCATCAAGTACTGAATTATTTTGTATTGCTTGGCTCCAGAGTAATAAGTCATTGGCTCTTGTTAAAAGGCCTCCATTTGCTTTGAGATTGAGGTAAGGACCGTTTTTACTCCAATGTTCTTCATTGGGTTTTTTAGCTTCAGCGCCATCAAAAAAGCCGTTAGCCACTTCGTTCTTCTCCCAGACAGGAATGACATATCCAGTATGGTTCATTTTTGATGGTTTAAAAATTTCTACATTTAAAAAACTTTCATAATCCATTCCGCTCACCTTTTCAATGATTAAACCCAGTAAGCTGTATCCCATATTTGAATAATTAAAACTTTCTCCAATTGGACTAATGAGTTTGCTTTTGAACGCTTTTTTTAGAAACTTTTTTTCTGTAATGGCATCGTAATCATGTCCTATACCCGCTGTTAAACCAGAAGAATGTGTGAGCAAGTTATGAATGGTAATATTTCTTTTGTCCTTAGGAACCTCATCAAAATATTTTGAGAGCTTATCATCCAAATGAATTTTATTTTGCATGGATAATTTGAGGATTCCTGCTGCTGTAAATTGTTTAGTAATTGAACAAATATCAAACACTGTATTGATGTCGTTGCCTCCGTTGTCTTGATTGTTTTTTCTTCCATAAGCTTTATTGAATAAAATCTTGTCATTTTGAGCGACTAAAACAACTCCTGAAAAACCCACTTCAATAAGTTTTTGGTCAATGGTGTTTAAATCATCAATTTTTAATTTTGCCTTTTCTTTGCGTATCATTTTCACTGTTCCGTGAGGTTGTATGAGAAATAATTCATTAAACAGGCTATTTTCTGGGTTTTTAAATTCTATTTTAAATTCTTCTTCATCTTTGAAAGAAAACAAGTGGTCTCCTGTTGCAATCAATTCAATTTCTCCTTCTCCAGATAGGAAAAAATAAAGTTTAGTATCGAGCTCTTTTGTATAAATTTTGATGGTATCTCCTGTATCTTCATAAACGTACTCACCTACATAGTGTTTTAAAAGATTATCATGATTAACACCTATTGAATCTTTAGTCATAACGTTAAACATCCATTTTGTTATTGTACTGACTCGAACATAGTTTTCGATCCAACCATATTGACCTTCTGGTTTATAATTATCGTCTTGATTCAAGTAATAACCTCTGGAACTGACTCCTGCAATGAATAATTTCTTATCTTTGGTTATTAAAGCAGGCCCACCACTATCACCCGGTCCGTTTACGCCTTCTAGCTCATGCACCTTATCAGACTTTGGTGAATCAAAATTGAAACTCAGGTAATTATCCTCGATGCCATCAATAACATTGTAGGCCTTCCTAAATTGACCATCATTAACTGGTTCCTCTCTGATTGTTCCAGTTTTCCCATTGGAAAAATCTCCCCAACCTAACATCATGATTTCTTGATTGACTTCGTCTTTCATTGTGTACAAATCTATCGGTTGAACATCATTAACTGGCTGACTTAGTTCAATTAATGCCACATCATAACTCATATTTTCAGGGTTTAATATCATGTCAATAAGTTGCCCTTTTTCATCATGCACACCTCTGACTTCTCCAAATTCAGGATGAATATGAATAGACTTAACGGTATAATTTTTGTTGTTGATGAGTACTTTTTGAGGTTTTTTGCTGGATAGATTAATCAACACGGTACAATGTGCGGCCGTTATAGCCCACTTTGAATCAATTAGTGTGGCCACACATTCTTTACTCTTGCCATTTATTCTAACTGGAAACACAGCAGGATATTTACTTTCTTTCGTCAGGTAAAGATTTGGGTCAACATCATGACGTATGATCATTGAAAGTGTTGAAGTTGATAAAGAAATTAAAAATAACAGCAATGTTAGTTTATTTTTCATGTTTTAAAGTCTCCTAGTTTTTTGAAAATATTGAGTAATACACTGCAACAATATTAACAATTAAAACCCAGATACTCTGTGACGATTATTGGTGGTTTTGTGACTGTTTGAGTCAAAGTGTTTTAAAAGAAAATACCAGAATATTTGAATCTATTATTTTTATAAATGAGTTAAGGTTTTGTAGTTTTCCAGCTCAATGTAAAACAGGCACCGCCTAAATTGGATCGCTTGATATGAACTTCGCCGTTATGCCAGAGTGCAATTTGCTTTACAATAGCCAATCCTAAACCCACTCCTTCAGCCATATTTCTTTGTTGGTTGGATAGTTGTTTGTAGGGTTGAAAAATTGTCTCATAATCCTTTTTTGCAACACCTTCACCGTCATCTTCAACGATTATTGCAAATTCATCATCCTGTTGGGTAAAACTAACTAATACATGGGATTTTGCATGTTTTGTGGCATTATTTAATAGGTTGACCAATGCTCGCTTGAGAGCCCTTTGGTCAACAAACTGTTGCGTTTCTAATAAAGTAGAATCAATCTTAGTTTCATAAAGTATGTCTTCATGATCAAACTGGTATTGTTCTACTTCCTGTAAAACCTCGGTGGCAAAACAAACGTTTTTAAAATGATTGATATCTGTCGAACGGTTATACCTTGAATATTGTAAAGTCTGTGCAATCAGGTAATCCAATGCTTCAATACTGGCATTAATGGTTTGGCGGTATCGGGCTTCTTCCTGTGTACTGCAATTTCCTGATTTTAAGATATCATTAGCAAATCTGAGTCGAGCCATTGGTGTTCTTAGGTCATGAGCCACCGCATTTGTTAGGCTTTGATTAGATTGAATTAAATTTCGAATGTTTTCTGCCATTCGATTAAATGTTGTACTCAATTCTGCAGTAAAAGAACCCTTGCGCACACCTGCTCGCGCATCTAGATGACCCGCTCCAAATTGTTTTGCAGTTTGTGTGAGTGACTTGTGGTCTTTCCATAAGGGCCATAGCCACATCAAAAGACCAGTACACACACAAAAAACCAGCAAAATAAGTGGTATGAACATTGCAGAATTTAATATAAATTGGTTTCTTTCTAAACTTAAAGTGAGCGTTAAACCACTTTCAGTTTTAACCAAAAAAACTTCATCTTCGTTATCATCCTTTATCCAAGTCAGATTTTCATATTGGTAAATAACTCGATTGTTATGAATTTCATTAAGCTTTGCATCGGTGAGTATTTCAATTTGCACCTGAAATCTCGATTCAAGTTCAGTTAAATTGTTTTTTAATTGATTGCTAGGTATTTCATCTAGTGCATTGAGAAAGAGATACATGGGCCCACTGGCTTCAATGTATGTGTTTTGAGCAAATGTAGTGCCATTGGCTATGGCAATCGCCCAGCCTGAATCAGCAATTCTTAATGCTACTGATCCTTGATCATTATTTAAGGAAACGTATTCACCAGCAATTAACCTTGATTGTTTATTATCTTTTTTCACCATTTGTTCAATTGGCTTGAATTGAATTTCAGTTTGAAAATTTTCAGCAATTTCATTGATTTTATTTTCCCACTGACTTTCATCAATGGCCAATAATTGATTTACAATTTCTTGATAAACGCCTTTATATCTATCTTCAGCTATTTTCTCTTGTAACCAATCGTTATAAGTTTGTAATGGATTATAGCTACTAGCTGCTAACAAGTAAATTATTGGTAAAATGACCAATAAGCATAATTTAACCAGCGCTTTTATCATATCGGGTAAACACTCATTTTTCACCTGCACAAAGTTGATAACCTTTACCACGGACAGTTTTAATTAATTCACCTTTTGAGTTTGCTGATAGTTTTTTTCTTAAACGTGAAATACGTCGGTCAATTGAACGATCTAAGCCATCGTACTCAAATCCCCGTAACTCTTGAACGATCGTATTTCGATCTACAACTTGACCAATTTCTTGAGATAATAACAACAGTAATTCAAATTCAGCTGAGGTTAGATCAATGCTTTCTTCTGCGACTTTAACAAGTCTGTTTGCCGAATCAATTTGTAGTTCACCTGCATTTATAATGGTGTTATTAAAAGACTCATTTTGATTCATTCTACGTAAAATTGTTCGAATTCGGGTTAATAACAAACGAGGTTGAACTGGTTTAATAATGTAGTCATCCGCTCCGAGTTCTAAACCCAACATCTGATCCATATCATCATCTAAAGCGGTTAGCATTAATATCGCTCCTTGATAAAAACTGCGCACTTCGCGACACACTTCATTTCCGTTTTTATCAGGCAGCATTATATCTAAAATGACCAAGTCCGGTTGAGTCTGCTGAATTACTGAAACAGCATCTGCACCATTATGGATCATATCAACTGAAAAACCATTTTTGGTTAAATAATCCCTAACCAAAGTCGCCAATTCGATATCATCTTCAACTAAAAGAATTTCTCTATTCATAGTAAATTTGTTTCAGATATTTTTTTTCTAAGCATTCGCCTTACGGCATTGTTTTATTATTTAAGCAATGAGATTCTTACCTAAAAGGTAAGTTTAATCTAAATAAACTGCTTATGCTATAACAATATTGGGACAGTTTGTGACAATCTTCAAGGCCATTGAACCTGTAAGTTACTAAATTGCATTAGACTATTTCTTGTGATTATTGAAAAATTTGTTAGATAATGAATTGAATAACTGGTCTCAAAGACATTTCAAGAACCTTTGCTTAAACAAGAGCGCTGTTTATCTTGTTAATCTATACATCATCATTTATAGATTCCAATGCTGCAGTCTAGAAATATTAGGCAATAACAACTTCTACTGACTCATTACATAAATAAAGTAAGATTTCCATGGCAGCACATTTAACTTGAAACTATTTTTTAAATGAGATGATTAATAAATCACTTCATGGATCAGGCCACGTTATTAAATCTGGATCTGGCCAATTAAATGGGTTAGTACTGAAACCAGTATTGTTCATCCAAGATTGACATGAATTTATGAGTTCAGGCTGATCATGCATGTTCCAATAACTGCTACAAATTTCTGTTTCGTGAGCAATCCTGCACTCACTCATCGTTGGTGCTGTGAAATTATTATCGTATTCATTGATTACTTCCCAAGCAATTTGTAACAAAGCTTGACCAGTACTGTTATCAATTTCTGCTGGTATTGCAATGCCCTCTGGTGAGCTTTTGAGTAAACTCGCATAAGTGACTGCTGACATAAAAAATATGCCTTCGTCATTTAAGTGAACATCATCATGAAATAATAAATCCATTTTGTTGGTATCAGTTCCTGTAAAGCCAGGTACTTGATCATCTAAAATTGCTTCAACTAAATTAACCAGTGCCATGCCTGCTGGGATATTATGAACAGCTCTTGGCAAACCATCATCCTCTAATGTTAGGTTTACTTTTTCAGTCACACATTCGTAGCTTTTTAATTCGAGATTAGTATGATCAATCCACTCTTGAATGTTATTAAAATCCATGTACCACCATGATTGATAAAAGTAAGTTTGGCCATTAGGATTACCGGTGAGCAAACGGTCATGGTAGTGTCTTAATAAACTATTGGTATATTCAAACCGGATAACACCTAAAATATCATGACGCTCAGTAATAACTAATGAGTCATAAACTTCATTTGTACCAAGAGTCGCAGGATTGGCTAATTCAGATATAACATCCATATCAAAGGTGTCGCGGTTCTTTCCTCTCGCATATCCAGCCCATTCATTGTTGTTTGGATCCATATCTGGTAAAACATCGCCACTGGTTCTTACCCGAATTGGGGAACCGATGCCATTTTGTTGATTCCAATTATAATCAACGTTTTTACCTTCAGCTATTGCTTGCAAATAATCAGCATAAGGATTATCCATCAAACTGTGACCACTAAGAAAAACACGTTTTAATTGTTGTTGTTCCTCAAAATCATTGAAAAAAATTAAATCGGATTCTCCAAATGCAAAAGAATTGTGTGCAATAAAGCATAAAAATGGAATGATAGCTTTTTTCATTTTATTTTTCCTAAATTTTAAAATTTATTTATGTTCAAACCTGAGAATAATTTACAAGGCTAATTATAAATACGTATAAATTAAAAAAAATATGACAGTTTATTTTAAAATTTTTCATAAGAACCTTATTTAAAAATCATAGAACTTACTTATTGGATTTAAGATGCCAGATCAAAAAGTTAATTAAATTAAAGCGAAAATCTAGCAAAGTTGATTTTTCTAAAAAGTGCATGTCTTTTAGAAATTTTCTTAACAATCAACTTTATTAGTTTAATGAAATAACCCATCAATACTTTGAAGTTTCTGGGAT
>JBGCFT010000198.1:0-19293 GCA_045107085.1 Marinicellaceae bacterium
CCTAAGAGCATTCTAAATTTCATTTCATCTCTGTTGGTTAATGTAATTTCAATTGGCCAAGTTTTATCTGCTATTTTAACTGGAGTTTCAATGACATATCTCTGTTCTGTATTGCCGCCCGAATTGGTCACACTTCTTTGATCTTTCAGTGGACATTCACAAATCACTTCATTCAAATAATCATCTTGGTTTGGATGAACCCAAAATCTTACCCAATCAATGCCCTCTTTTTTGAAAACTTCAATTTTAAAAGTATGTAAAGCAGATGTTCTTGCGCCAGTATCAATTTTTGCTTTCATTAAGTCCACTTTAAGTTCTGGCAGTGATAACCATTCAACCCATCCAATTTTCATGTTTTACTCTTTATCTTGTTCATTTTTATTCACTTTAATAACGTCACATAACCATTATTTATTAAACTTTTCAGGACGTAAAACTCTGATGTCCTCTAAATATGTAATGCCACAGTAGTGCTCGAAATATTTTTCTTTTACTTCATCCATGATTGATTCTGCCATGTGAGAATTGTTAACAATGACCTCTATTTTTATGTTAGAAAAATCATCAACCACATGTGCCCGCTCAGTATTTAATCGAATATTTCTGCTGCCTTTACCGCCAGCTGCCACAACAGTATAGCCTGTTGCACCATTGGCTTCGATGATTTTACACACACCTTTAGAAATAATTTTTTCTGTGATAATAACCACTTTTTCAGCTTTATAAAGAGTCATAATTATATTATCCTCATTCACTCTATTTAATCAATTTAAAAAACAACTTGAGCCAACACTATAAACAATGGAATACAAATAGCTATCGCAACAGGCGTTCCAACACTGGTTGAAGCTCCAATATAAGCAGATGAATTAGCAGACGGAATGCCACTGCGAAGTGTCGGAGGACCAGAAATATCTGAACTTGAAGATGCCATGACAGCCAATAAGATCACACCACCAGGACTAAAGCCTACTAAAATATGTGCAATATAACCGAGTCCAAAAGCTAATAATCCATGTAGAATAGGCCCAAAAAATGCATAAATAGCATACCAATGCGCCACTCTTCTGAGTTCATTCATTCTGGCATAGGCTTCCATACCCATAATCAACATTAATATTGACAGTAAACCTCGAAAAAGAGGCTCATAAAAACTATTAAATACCGTATCTGGAGTGGTGAATAAGCCCAATGCAAGTCCTAAAATCAGGGCAGAAAGGGCTGATCCCTGCAAACTGTCTTTTATAATGGGCCATACTTTAACTTTAGACTCTTTGCCTTCTGTTTTTTTCTTGAGATAAATATTGGCCAAAACTATGGCCAGTACTAGAGCTGGAATGTCCATAAATGGATACAAAGCAGGAACCCAAGCTTCATAAACTATAGATTCTTCTTCGAGTACAACCATAGCAGCTGCAAAAGTAGAAGCACTAACAGCACCAAATAATCCAGATGTAGCATAACCATCTTGTTTATTGATACTTGGAATACGTGAAAAAACAAAGACCCCAATCAACACAATGGCAACACCAATTATCAGCGCAATCAATGCTGGTAATAGCATTTCCGCTATATTGGCATCACGGATTTCTATGCCTCCTTTGATACCAATTTTGATGAGAAGCATGAAAACAATAAACTTGTAAATGGCATCGGGTATGGTGAGTTTACTTCCCAAAGCGACCAGTAACATTCCGCCGATTAGAAAGCCCAGTGTTGGAGATTGAAGCTGCGTTACAAATCGAATGAATAACTCATACAAGAAATCCATTATTTAACTCCTTTTGATTCTTTCATAATTTTTTATCATAGTTAAGTATGTCTCTCAATTTTTTTATGCGACTTGTGAAAATCAAATCATCCACTTGTATTTTTCATTGTAATACAAAAAACAGCATGTTTCACAATTCCCATCTAAGTATTCAGAGTTGGTCATTATATTGAGATAAATAAATTAATTTGGTTTTTTTTAAACGAATTGATAATTTTCTCTAATGTATAAACAAACCATTAATAAATATTAATGGATGCATTACTTTATTTAGGAGTTTAACACAATGAAAATTTATATTATGGCCATAGGGCTTTTACTTTCTTATGTATCATTTGCAGGCAATCTGCCAATTACTGTTGGGACAGACCAAGCTTGTGATTATGATAACATTGAAGACGCACTTGGATCTGGAAACTTTTTAGACATTCATGTCACTAATCAAAAAACTTACCGTGAAAATTTACTCATTGGTGATATCTTTGTGAACTTTAAAGGAGGATTTAATAATTGTGAAGAGGCCGCCTTAAATATTCCCAGTTCTATAAAAACCAAGCTTTCTGGTGATCTAGATGATGATGGAACTGGGGATGGTACAGTACTGCAAATTATGGGATCTGGTAATATTTCGATGTCAGGTTTTAAAGTGTATGAAGGATATTTTAGTAATAAATCAGGTGGTATTTCTATAGATTCCTATACGGGTATTTTTACCTTAGAAAATAGCATCATTAGTGATAATTATGGCACCTTAGGTGGAGGTATTGGTATTCATGACTCACCTGATGCAGAAATATTCATTGGGTCTTCGGTATTAATCATAAACAATTCTGCTATTTTAGCTGGAGGTGGTTTATTCTGTAATGATAATACAACCATTGATATGCCTGAATCCGCAATAGACTCTGGTATTTCTAATAACTCTTCAAACTTCAATGGAGGTGGTGTTTTTCTATCAAATGAATGTGTCATGACCTTTAGAACGGGTCGTGTTGATGTTGGCTTATTAGATTTTCGTGGTATTGCAGGAAATAAAGCCAATAATAATGGCGGCGGTATATATTTGACTTCTGGTGCTACAATTTATTTATTACCAACATCAGGAAATACCGTCAACATATCTGAAAACATAGCGGACTTTGACAACTCAGGTCAAGGAAATGGTGGCGGTGCTTACATCAGTGGTTCATCATCATATTTAGGTGTATTAAACAGTCGGTTTGTTTCAAATACTGCTATTGATGGTGGTGCTGCCTATGTTCAGGATCAAGGCACGGTTTCTGTGTTGAGTAATGGTGTTGGCTGTGCTGAATTTAATAAATGTGCTGTCATTAAATCTAACACAGCATCATCACAAGGTGGTGCTATCTATGCAAAAAATGATACAACTATAAACTTGGTCAGGGCATTGGTTGAGTTTAATCGTGCTGATGTGGCCAATGTGTTGTTTTTAGAAGAAGCAGCACAAGCGAATATCCATTACAGCGTTTTTACCAGAAATGGAAACAATGGGAATGATGGTTTTGCAGATTTGGGTCTATTTCATTTACACACAGATGCACACATATCTATGGTACAAAGTACAGTGGTTGATAATTATGCAGAAACTGGCGTCTTTTTAACCGATATTACGCCCTTTTCTTTATCCGTATTCAATTCGATTGTGCACGACCCATCTACTGGTCTTGCAGTGGATCTGAGTCAACAGCAAGAAGATAATCTCTCTGTTTTTTGTTCTATTTTTCATGAGGATTCGGGTTTATATGGAGATGATGTGGTTGTGGATGATCCAGAGTTTATTGATAGAATTGGCAGAGATTTTAATTTAGATCATACCACATCAATCGCTATTGATGCCTGTTTTCAATTATCTAACTACGATCATGACTATTCAGGAGCAGTGGCAGGTTTTGATGATCCAAGTGTTATTGGCAGCGGCGGAACATTCGACACAGGTGCATTTGAATCCTATGGAACTGACATTATTTTTGAACATTCTTTTTAATTAATAAGGATTAAATAATGAGCCATGTTGCTTAATGTGACATGGCAAGTTTTGATACATTGAATGTTTTTTTTCCATGTTAGATAACACATTTATTTCTGTCTTATCTCTAATGGAACTTATTTACAAAAGCTTGTGTATCGTATTTTTTCTTTTGTATAAACATCTGCCTGTTTTTATGTTGATGAATTTTTTAAATTTAAATTGTATGAGAATTCAATTAAATGTTGCTTAATAATTCAACAACTATACACAACAGGCAGATGTCTTTTAATAGCGTAATTACACTATTTTATTGCATTTGTACACCACAATCAGCTAAACATCTATCTAAACCTCTGTCATTCCAAGTGCCATATGTTGCCAAACAAGCTCTTATACAAATTTGTCGAGGAGTCAAGGTTTGACCTAAGAAAGTTGAGTTGAAGTCAGCTTTTTTAAGTTCAAAAGCTGGAGCTTTAGCAACAGATTGATCAATTGTAGTTTGAGCGATTGCAGAAGTGATAGTTAATGAAGCAGTAAGTGCTAATAATAATTTTTTCATTGTGTTATTCCTATTTATATATTAATTATGATATAAATCCTTTTAATTATTTATTCCGTATTAGGTGATGGGTCATCCAAAACCTTGAGTGCATGTTAGCTTAGGAATGAAAAAGGCGTTATCACAAAAAAGACCCATTTTTATAAATACAAGGCATTTTTTTAATCATATAGGACAAAAATTTAACATTAAAAGACAAGATATTGACTCAGACACAACACGCTCTTATCATTGCGTTTCGTTAATAAATCAATGGAAATTCCATGAAAAAAATCGTGAAAAAAAATAAACAAAAAATAATAAAAACAGCATTTTTAATGACAGCTTGTTTAGTTATGATGAAAGGACATGCTTTGCCAGGTAACAACTACCTTGTCGGTCCTTTCAAATGCCTTCATAATGGTGTACTATATTCAGTGACCATGAATAACTGTCGACAGTACACTGCGGCAGATCATAATCATTATGCAGTCCCCACTAATGCATCTGGAATTGTTTCAACAGCCTACGATGATGAAGGAAATCCTTTAAAGAAATTTGATCACACAGATTTAGACTGCATATTACAGAAATTACCAGGAGGTCATTAAACCAATTATTAAGTCTCACTAATAAAAACTGATATATAAACTGAGTAATTTACATCATTGTGCTAATTGTCAATTAGCACAATGATTTTTTTTTGCAAAATCGCTTTTTAAATACCTTTTTTGTAAAAGTTAAATAGTGTGTCTATTTTTTTAATTTTTATTTGATGTATACTGTGCTTTTTTTAAAAATGGAATACCCAATTGATAGGCCATCATTACGTTATTAGGATTAAAATTTGTTGTTTTTTCATATTATTAGCATTTAATCAAAATAGCCATGCCATATCGTTTGAAAACATTGAAGACAAAAATCTGCCGCTTATTCAAAGAATTAATTCTATTGCATTAGATAAAAATGGATTTTTATGGGTTGCATCTAAGTCAAACTTATGGCGCTATGATGGTTATCAATTAAAATCCTATGACTTTATTTTCAATGGCATAAAAAGTATAAAAAAACTCTTGGTAGATCAATCGAATAATTTATGGATTGGCACTGATAAAAGTGGTTTATTTAAATACAGCATAGATAATCATAAACTCTCAAACCCCATTGAGGATTCTCTCATATCTGCTATCGGAATAGATTCTAATGAAGGCATATGGGCTGCTTCAAATTCTCAATTGGTGTATTTATCTGGCCATGAAAAACATGTTTATACAGCCAATAACGTAAATGATCAAACTAAAAATATCTACATTACCTCCATTTTAGCGCTTCAAAACGATCAATTGATACTAGGCACTAAAACATCTTTGTATTCCTTTGATAAAAACACACAAACATTTACTGCAATAAAGCTGCCTCATTCATCACCTGAAATTAAAGTAGTAGTGATTTATAAAGATCAAGATCAAACGGTCTGGGTAGGTACTCATTTGGGACTGTATTATAAGAACCAAAATTCTGATTCGTTCAATAAATATATGCCACAATTGCTCACTATGCCGATTACTGATGTGGTGAGAGATAATGATAACTTATGGATAGCCTCTTTCAATTCTGGACTTTATAAAGTTACACTAAGTAATAGCAAAATTTCACACCATACATACCAAGCCAATAACAACAAGACCCTTTCAAGCAACACAGTGGTGTCTTTGCTTCATGATAATAAACACAATATATTATGGATAAATACATTTGGCAATAGCATCAATTACATCAATTTACCGAATTTGAAATTTAAAACATTCAATAATAACCAAAACGGTATTTATTGCTCTAATAGTCCATCATATGGAAACATGTATAAAGATGAATCAGAAAATATATGGTTAACAACGGATGAAGGACTTATCAAATACAATACAGTGACTAAGCACTGTGAAAACTATAATCGAGATGCTTCGGGAAATATAACTTTTTCTAAGAAAACATTAAAGTCGTTGTATAAAGATTCCAATCAAAACTTATGGTTAGCAACCAGCAAAGGGCTGAACAAGTTCAATCCAATGGATAATAGCATAGATGCTTCATATCAAAACTATATGGATCAGAACATCAATTTTATATTTGAGAAAGAAGCAGACAATCTCATTATTGGCACACTTTCTGGGTTATATCAATTTAACCCTAAGACATTTGCAGTGAAACTTATAAATTTTGAAAATCCAACAGTAAACAAAGCCAAATTTCTATCGTATGATTTAGATGCGAATGAAAACCTGTATTTTTTAACTAATGCTGGCATTGCAGTATTGGGAGATACCCAAATTGGCAATGAAATACAGTCTCAACTGTTGAATCACGAAATGCTCTCCCTTCATATCAGTCAAAACCATGATTTTTGGATTGGAACTCAACTCAATGGCATTTATCAGTTTAATCAACAAGGTAGGTTAATAAAAAGATGGCACGACAAAAATAGCATGTTGCCTAAATCAGTCAGTATTTTAAGCATTATTGAAGACAAAGATCAGAATATTTGGGCGGGCACTACAGGTGGCTTGATGAAAATTGATCACAAAACAAAAAAGCTGCATATGTTTTTTTCAGGAGATGGAATACAGGGTGATCTCTTTAGTCTTAATGCAGTCAATTTAGATCCTGATGGCAGATTGTACTTTGGTGGACGCAAAGGTTTTAATTATTTTTACCCAAATGACATTTCTATAATTACTGAAAAGCCAAACATAGCCTTGACCGAATTTACCCGATTTGGCAAAACCATACAAAGTGGTTATTCTTCATCTGATTTTACTTTAGAAAAAGACATTAATGCATTAACAACACTCACTTTGAGCCATAAAGATTATGTCATTGGATTTGAGTTTGCTGCCCTTGATTTTTCTGATCCCAATAGAAACCAATATGCTTTTAAAATGCAAGGACAAGATCCTGATTGGACTTACACAGACGCTCACAATAGACGCATCAGTTATTCAAATTTAAAAGCTGGTGAATACTTATTTAATGTCAAAGGAGCAAACAAAGACGGCATTTGGAATGAGGCAGGAAAAACATTAAAAGTCATTGTCAAACCGGCTCCTTGGTTTACTTGGTGGGCTTATTTAATTTATCTGTTCAGTGCCTATGCACTCATGGCATTTTATTTTAAAAAGAAAAATGCTAAAAACAAACGACAAACTCACTTATTAAAAACTGAAGTAGCAAGACAAACCAAAGAACTCAAACACCAAAAAGCTAAAGTTGAGGATTTATTAGCAAGAAAAAATGAAATGTTTGCCAATGTTTCGCATGAGTTTCGTACACCTTTGACTCTAATATTGGGTCCTGTCAATCAACTTTTGAATAAACCATTACCAGTCAGCGATATTAAATCCTTAAAAATGGTGCAAAGAAATGCCAATCGTCTATTAACAATGATAGAACAATTGTTACAGTTAAGTCGGGTTTTGGACAATGAAAAAGTTCAATCCTATCCTATCAAAACCTCAGTGCGTATTCATCAGATTGTAGAATCTTTTTTGCCTTCTGCAAAAGAAAAAAAATTAACCCTAACACTCACCAATAACGACAGTGCGGCTATAAGTGTGAGTAAAGACGCATTGGAAATAATTTTTGGTAATTTATTATCCAATGCTATTAAATACACATCAAATGGTGGCAGCATTACTGTTCAAGCAATAAATGAGGGTAAGCACATTAATATTCAGGTAACTGATACAGGTCCCGGATTGGATGAACAACAACAAAAAGATATTTTCACGCGTTTTAAGCGCTTGGATTCACATCAAAATATTGATGGTATTGGCATAGGGTTATCTGTGGTAGAACAAACCATTAAATACAATAATGCAAGCCTAACCATCAACAGCAAACCAGGGCAGGGCAGCACATTTATTGTCACGTTTAAAACCATTGATGACAATTTTGATGAAGAGCCAGCGCCAGAAAACTTATTGATTCGACAATTGTCCCATGAAAAAACTACCTATCAAAATTCTAAAGTGGTGGACCAAAGTCTTAAACTTAAACCTGATAGAAAAAACAAAACCAAAGAAACTGTGCTAATCATAGATGATAATCATGACATGCGTGAGCTCATTTCAGAGACTCTCAAGCCGCACTATAAGTTATTGGTTGCTGAAGGAGGTAAACAAGGTGTAGCATTGGCTATTGAACATGTACCAGATGTGATAATTTCAGATGTTATGATGCCAGAAATGGATGGGTTTCATGTTGCGCGAATATTGCGCTCTGATACCAGAACCTCTCACGTTCCTTTGATTTTATTAACCGCATTGGATGATAAAAACAGTCGAATTCGAGGTTGGAGAGAACACGTAGATGCCTATTTAACCAAACCTTTTGATGTGCAAGAATTGTTATTGCAACTTGAAAATATCATCGTTATTCGTAATATTCTTAAAATCAAAGCAGGCAAAAAATTAAAAGCAGGCAAAAGCATTGATAATATTGACTTGCCTAAAAAAGATCAAGAGTTTATCGCAAAACTCAATGGGCTGATTGCTAAAAATTATAAAAATCCAAATTATTTAAGAAGTCAAATAGCCAGCGATATGGCTGTCAGTGAAAGACAATTACAACGTAAAATTAAAGCTCTGATCGATAAAAATCCCATGAATTTACTCCGAGAATACCGGCTTAATCAAGCCGCAATTATGCTGAAAGAAGGTCATCAAGTCAGTATCACTTCTGATTCATGTGGTTTTAATTCTCTGCCTCATTTCTCGATGAGATTTAAATCACAGTTTGGTCTTTCTCCAAAAGCCTACCAAAACACGGTAAATAAAAAATAAATTGCCCTTTTTATACTCATCTGAAGCAAAGTATACTTGCATATGTGGAATCAAATTCAATTCATAAAATTTTCATCTATTTTTTCTTTCATCGCCTTGTTGTGCAAAACTCATAAGAAAATATGATAATATCATTTCCTTATTTAATGACATAGCCATTCATGCCAAGACACCCACCACCAGATGTAGATCAAGTTGAAAATTGGCGCGTGCTGAAACACTTGTTACCCTATTTGTCAGAGTATAAGGGACGAGTTATTCTGGCTCTGTCTTTTATGATTGGCGCAAAATTAGCTAATACCGCATTGCCGTTTGTTATCAAGGGATTAGTAGACCAATTTTCAGGTGAAGAGCCAACTGGCATTAATACTTGGTTATTGGCCCCCATTGCTTTGGTCGTAATATATGGATTGTTGCGTTTTGCCAATGTAATATTTGCCGAAATTAGAGACACTTTATTTGTGCGTGTCACAGAGAGAGCTATGCGCCGGATCGGTCACAGGGTTTTTATACATTTACATAATTTGGATTTAGATTACCACCTAAATCGTAACACTGGTGGTTTATCGCGTGATGTAGAAAGAGGAGTCAGTGGCATCAGCTTTTTGATGCGATTTATGGTTTTTAGTATATTGCCTGCTTTGATTGAAATATTCTTAGTCGTTACAATCTTGTTAACAAAATACGGCATGGCTTTTGCGGTGACGACCTTATCTTCAATTGTGGTCTACATTACTTTTTCTGTGAAAGTCACTGATTGGAGGAAAAGATTTCTTAGAGCAAGCAATAAAGCCGATTCAGACAGTAACTCAAGGGCCATTGACAGTTTGTTAAATTACGAAACAGTAAAATATTATACCAATGAGGATTTTGAAGCCAATCGTTATGATCAAAACTTAAAACAACTTGAAGATGCCAAGAGGAAAAATAGATTCTCTTTGTTGGTCTTAAATGGAGGACAAGCACTGATCATAAGTATCTCAATGACAGCCATGATGCTTTTAGCAACTTTGGGTGTGCAATCAGGTGAATTAACTGTCGGTGATTTCGTATTAATTAATGCGTTTATGATGCAACTGTTTATACCGTTGGGCTCATTAGGCTTTGTTTACCGAGAAATTAAAACTTCATTGATTAACATTGAACAAATGTTTAAATTAATCGACATTACTCCAAAAATTTCTGATGCACAAGACGCCACAGAGCTATCAATTAAAAAAGGTGAGATCCAATTTGAAGATGTAAAATTTAATTATCAAAGCAATAGAAAAATTATTCGGGGTGTAAGTTTTAGTATAGCATCAGGACAAACCATTGCTGTTGTTGGTGCCAGTGGATCTGGAAAATCAACTTTGGTTAAATTGCTTTTTCGCTTTTATGATCCCACGCAAGGTAAGATTTTAATCGATGGCCAAGATATCAAAAAAATAACCCAACACTCCTTAAGAAAAACCATTGGTATCGTTCCTCAAGACACTGTTTTGTTTAATGACAGTATTTTAGAAAATATTCGATATGGAAGAATAGATGCCACAGATGCAGAAGTTCATCAAGCCATTACAATGGCTTATTTAGATGATTTCATTGCGCAATTACCAGAGGGTACGCATACAAAAGTAGGCGAAAGAGGGCTCAAATTATCAGGTGGAGAAAAACAAAGAGTTGCAATAGCCAGGACTATTTTAAAAAAACCTCCTATATTGGTGTTTGATGAGGCCACATCATCTTTGGACAGTAAATCTGAAAAAATGATCCTCAAAGCCATCAATGAAATGACTGGAGAAACCACTAATTTGGTCATAGCACACCGTTTATCTACCGTTGTCAATGCAGATAAAATTATCGTTTTAGACAAAGGTAAAATAGTCGAACAAGGCAATCATGAAGAAATGTTAACGAGAAAATCTTACTATGCTGAATTGTGGCAAGCGCAACAAAACAGTACTTAAGCTATTGTCATTCTTTGTAATGAATTATTGGTTTTCATCCAATTCAAGTTTGGCTTGAAGATTTAAATAATATCTGTTTGTGGGATCTTTGATTAATATTTTTTGAAGCTTTGATAACACAGATTGCTTAAGTCGTGTTTTTTTCTCAAGTTCATCAGTTTGTTGTAATATTAGAAAGTCATGATTGGCCCACAAATAATTGATCTCTGTGTTTTTGGGATAGGTTTTCAGTGCCTTTTCAAAGGCTGATAGAACCATCGTATCATCGGATTGATAAATGAGAGTGTTTAATGAGACATACCACAATTTAATCGGCAATAAATCGGGATTAGCGGCATTAATTTTTTGAATGTCTTTTAATATAATTCTTGTTGAATTTAAATGTGTTATGGCTTTGTCAGTTTCATAAAATTGCGATTGTGCCATTAGCAAATGTACTGCTGATTTATCCAATAATAGATTAGATTCTTGACTTAATTGTTGGTTGGCTTCATCAAAGAAGTCCAATAAAGATTGACCTTTTTCTGTGATATTAATATTTGAAAGAAAATCTTGGCTTAATTCTATGAAGTATAAAGTGCCCATATTTTGGTATAAAGATCTTTTTTCATAAGTAAAAATGCTTGGACTTTTTAATGCTTGATTAAAGAAAATTTCCGATTCTGAAATTATTGAAACAATGTCATTATTGTTTCTCAATGCAATCTCAGCCAATAAGCCATTGGCATAGATTAAATCACTGATAATATAAGTCTGATTGGGGGCGAACAGAATGGCCTTTTTATACAGAGCGATGGCTTGCTTAATGATTACATCACTGCTTAAGCCTTTGTTTACATCATTTTTAGCTTGAATAGTCAGCAGCAGTGCTTGTGTCCACAAGCTGGTAAAATTAGTGTCTTTGTCTTGAGATTTATCCACCCAATATTGCGCCGATTCAATAGATTTTGATGGATCTTGGTCATAGAAAATATGCGCTTGTGCGGTTATTACATGAATTCTAGCCAGCAGATTGATTGCATAATTACTGTTTGGATTAGCAATCAAAAATTCTTCACAGGATTGTACAGCAATATTTGAATAGTCAACAAAATCTTGTCCAGTGCGCTGTAAGGCATCAAATAACATTACTCCATTGACTTCGCAAAGTCCCAAATAACTATCTGGATAACTTCTGGCCATATCAATGGCTTGTTCAAATGTGGTTATGGTTTGTAAATACAGTTCCTTGGCTTGACTCCATTTGCCTTCTTGAACAGCTTTTTCTGCTTGAGTCAGTAATATTTGTGTTTTCAATTGAATCGCTCTTTTATCCCAACTTTGCGCTTGTATGATTTCATCCAGAAGATACAAGCCTGCGTCTAATGATTCAGTTAAAGCCACTTTAAAAGCCTCGTGAACCGCATCACTTTGAGTAGAACTGTTAATATAATTGATTGCTGGTTTTAAGTACTTGTCTCTTAATTCTTGTGATTCTAATGCTTGAGAAATACCGTTTATATCAGAATATTCAGATGTTTTTTCAATATACAAACCAATCCAAGCTCTGGCCAATAAATAACTTTCAGCTTGAGATCTCTCTAGATAATCAACTGCGGATTGAAAGTCCTCAGATTCTAAAAATATTAAACCTTGTAACTGTAATCTATCCTTTTCTGTCAATAACCTATCTGTTTCAATCTGATTAAAAAGGGCTGCTCCTCTTTCAATCACATCAGCAATTTCAAGTTGAGTATTATGCAAAGGCAAGACGTAAATTTGTTCACTTTCACGCACCAATTTGTTGATCGAATTGGTATAAGATTTAGCTAAATCAGCGCTGTTTTTTTGAAATTGTGATTGTTGCCATTGCCAAAACAAGACCGCTATCAATGAAACAGCTAAGAAAATTGTTGCTGCTTGGATGATTCTTTTTCTTTTGATTTTGGGAGCCATAATCAATTGATTTATGGCTTTACAGACTTCAGAGGCTGAAGGTCTTTTTTCTGGATCTAACTGACACAATTGCTTTACCAAATTTTTAATCGGTTTAAAGGTGCTGGTAAATGATGCAGTTTGTCCAGTTTGAACACTGGCTAATAATTCAATGGTTTCTGTTTCTTCATACGCACTTTCGTGGCTAAAAAGCTCTTGAATAATAACCCCAAGTGAATAAATATCACTGGCAGTTGTGATTGTTTCTCCTCGGGCTTGTTCTGGACTCATATAGCGAATGGTGCCAACCAAAGACCCTTGTTGGGTTAATTCTGAAGATTCATTTATTTTATTATTTGATTGATTGGTAACGGGCTTATTAATTGATTGTGCGATCCCAAAATCCAATACTTTAACTTTGTTATCATCAGTGATCATGATGTTATCAGGTTTCAAATCCCGATGAACAATACCATGTTTGTGTGCCGCTTCCAAAGCTTTGGCTAAATCCAAAAGTGTTTTTAAAAGGACATCATAATCTAAATATACTTGGTTCAATTGTTTGCCTTGAACCAATTCTAAAACCAAATAATCACGGCTATCGGTTTCTATATAATCATAAATGTGGCAAATTGATGGGTGATTAATCTTAGAAAGAATTTGCGCCTCTCTAATAAAACGTTGGTGAGTGGATGCCACAGATAAATATTCGCTGCGTATCGATTTGATCGCTACTTTTCGCTTGAGTTTTTCATCATATCCTTGATAAACAGAGCCCATTCCGCCTTTGCCCAGGAGTTTCTCAATGGTGATGCGGTTAATTTTCGAGCCAGCCTTTAAATCACTGCTATTATTGCCTTCATCTGTATTGTTATTTTTGGAGTTCTCATGAAAAAACTGAGTAATGTTTTTTTGCTCATTGATGATGCCTTCAATGTGCTCTCTTAAATCCACATCATTAATTTCAGTTATAAATTGCGCCCGCTGTTGATCATCTAAAGTCAGTGCTTGTGCTATTAATTTTTCTTGTTCTAATTTATCTTTCAAAGCCAGTAAGGTTTGTTTAACTTTCAACATATTATCATAAAAACAAATGAGTTGTTTATTAAAATGAATAGAAATACAAAGGCCTTATCTATACAATATAATCAATCAAATTTTACAGAGAAAAACATGAAAATCAGTAGCAAGTTCGATGGTGGAAGAATTGAAGTAGTGAAAACCGATTCTTTTGATGACATACAAGTAAAAATTAAAAAGGATTCACATTCAGATTTTTTGCAATGGTTTTCATTTAGATTAAATGGAGTGAAAGATCAAAACTGTAAACTGAAAATACTCAATGCATCAGAAACTTCTTATACCGATGGTTGGAAAGATTATGATATTTGTGCATCAACAGACAGAGAAGAATGGTTTCGAATCCCCACAAATTATGATGGTAAACAGCTGACTGTTGATTTTGTTACTGATACAGATGATATTTATTTCGCCTATTTCACCCCATATTCTTTTGAACGCCATCTCGATTTATTGGCTTTTGCCCAAAATTCTGAATACACACGATTGCATAATTTAGGTGAAACTGTTGATGGCAGAGACTTTGATATGTTAGTCATAGAAGATACTGAAGTGGATTTGGTTGAAAAGAAAAACATATGGATCATCGGTCGCCAACACCCTGGGGAAACCATGGCAGAATGGTACATAGAAGGATTATTGGAATCATTGTTAGACACTGACAATCCAACCGCCCGCAATTTATTGCAACATTGCCGTTTTCATGTGGTGCCAAATATGAACCCAGATGGAGCAGCACGAGGAAACTTGCGGACCAATGCCACAGGTGCCAATCTTAATCGAGAATGGTTAGAGCCAACAATGGAAAAAAGCCCTGAGGTGTATTTGGTGCGTGAACAAATGCACAAAACAGGTTTGGATATGTGTTTGGATATTCACGGTGATGAGGCGATTCCGTATAATTTTGTGGCTGGTTGTGAAGGCAATCCCAATTACGATGAACGATTAAAAGATTTAGAAGATACTTTTAAAAATGCTTATGCAGCCGCTAGCCCAGATTTTCAAGACGTTCATAAATATGACGATGATGAACCGGGCAAAGGCGATTTAAGAATTGCCACTAACTACATTGGTGAAACCTTTAATACCTTAGCATTTACAGTTGAAATGCCTTTTAAAGACAACCATGATTTACCAGATGAAGCCTATGGATGGTCAGCAGACCGCAGTAAAAAATTGGGTGAAGATGCGTTGATTGCCATTAATAATACGATTGACAAATTATAACTCAATAATGAATGAAATTTATTTGCCAATGCGTATCATGCGGATGATTAAAGCGCTGCATAACAAAGGTTATACAGCGCTTTATTTGTACTCAGGTTTATCGCCAAGTGGCATGCATTGGCGATATGAAATTGGACAGATGGAAAATAATCAATGGCCAAGTCAATCAGTTCTTGCAAAAGGCAGTGTGCAAGACAAAGGACAGGTTGATTGGTCAAATGAAAACTCAACTGTAGAATTGTTAGTCAATGATTTTGAATGTTACTACCAGCACCAACTCAATGAAAAAAAGCCACACAATGACTACACTCAATGGTATGCTCAATTAATTAACTCACTACAAGACAATGAGCTTTTATCTTTTTATGCTGATTATGGCGGTAGGCATCAAGATTTGTTAAAAACAGCACCAGGCTTTAGTAAATAGACTTGTTTGTGTTTGTACTTAAACTTTATATTATGAACAATATTTTAAAAACTATTTTATTTATCATTGTATCCAATACCACCCAGATTGAGCTATCACAAATTGAACATGACTGTATAAATCTATTTGATCAAGGTAAATATGAAGATGTATTAAGGTCTTGCAAAAAAAACGAATCAACAGAGCAACAACGATTAATTATTGTTCTATCTGAATTATTCATGGAAATTTCCTATGATCGACTCAATCATCTTTTTTATAATGGAAGTACAAACTATGAGTTAGTATCAGGAGGAAAGCTTTTTAAAGGAAATGAAGAATCCTTCTTAAAAAACCATTATAAAAAGCTAAAAGTGTTTGCATTAAATAGTTATCCAACCGCTCAATTACTATCAGCTAAAATATTTTACATCAATGATTTATCAAGTAGAAAGAGAGATGTAGAAGAATTTACAGTTAATAAATTTAAAGAGCATAAATTACAGATGAAAGAAAATTATTCAGACATGCTTGAAAGTTACCTTGAAGCTAGACCTGATGATGTTGAAGTTTTATTTTTACTTGGGAAACAAGGCTTAAAAGGAGAGTATCGGGGATTTAGACCTGATGAAATGAATTTTTCAGTTATAAATGATAAATATTATTCATACTTATTAAAATCTGCAGAATTAAATCATCCTCACGCACAAGAATTTATTGATGGAGTAGAACGATGGAAACGACATTTAGAAAAGGAAAAAAATCAAGCTGATAATAACAATACTGAATCATTGTATTCAATTGGATTAAGATTCTATTATAAAAAAAATGACAATCTAGAAAGTTTAAAACAAGCTATTAAATATTTTAAGAAAGCTGCTGAATTAGATCATATAAACTCTCTACTAATGTTAAGGGCAATTTATTCTAGAGATATAATTGATGAGACTAAATATTTGGAAACACTTGTAAAGTTGGTTTCGTTAAACCACGATGATTCGATGATTGTCCTTGGTGATTATTATCTCTGTAAAAACGAAAAAGAGAAGGCCAAGATGCTTTATATAAAAGCAAAATCAATGAATAGTCCACTAGCACAAGTTGCATTAGATGATTTAAGAATAGATGGTGAGCCATCAAATGGATGTCCCTGAAACATAAATCAATAAATTATTAAAACATGAAAGTAATATTTAAAATAATAGGATGGTTGTTTTTGCTTTTAATTCTAGCAATCACTGCCTTTATCATCATTAATTGGGTGCCAGATCAAAGTGTGGATACATTAAAAGAACGTTGGGCGCAGCCACCTTCAGAATTTATTGAAATTGCGGATATGCAAGTTCACATAAGAGATGAGGGCAGAGGTGATGATCCCATTCCAATTGTTCTGTTACATGGCACAAGTGCTTCATTGCATACTTGGGACGGTTGGGTTAATGCACTTGAGGCAGAACGCAGAATGATACGCTATGATATGCCTGGTTTTGGTTTGACGGGTCCATCACCTGATAATAACTATACCATTGAAAATTATTCAAAAGTATTGATAGCTTTGTTAGACCATTTGAAAATTGATCAAGCTATATTGGTCGGAAATTCACTCGGTGGTAATGTGGCGATTACCACGGCCATACTTTATCCTGACCGAGTTGATAGACTGGTTCTTATTGATTCAAGTGGATATGTATTTG
Source organism: Marinicellaceae bacterium (assembly GCA_045107085.1). GTDB lineage: Bacteria > Pseudomonadota > Gammaproteobacteria > Xanthomonadales > Marinicellaceae > NORP309. Next base: position 17,408 of record JBGCFT010000198.1, read on the forward strand.
AACCCAAGTCGATTCCGATTGGATTTAAAATTGCCAGCACACCTGTGATCAATAAATTAATGGAAAAAGTATTGCCAAGAAGTGTGGTTGAAACCAGTGTCAAAAATGTTTATGGAGATGCTTCATTGGTCACACCGGAACTTGTGGAGCGTTATTATGATTTAACCACACGATCTGGTAATCGCCGCGCTCTGGCTTTGCGTTTGAATCAAATGCGGCCAGGCAAATATGTCAACCGATTTTCTGAAATAAATATTCCAACACTTATCATGTGGGGCGATCTTGATCGTTTGATTCCTCCTGAATTAGGAGAGAAATTTCAAAAAAATATCAAGCGCAGTCAATTAGTCCGCTTTAAAGACCTGGGACACGTGCCTCAAGAGGAAAATCCTATTAAAACTGTAGCTGCTTTTAAATCCTTTTTAGACCAATCAAATTAAGAATTCCTATAAAATCTACCATTTAAGAAAGTCGTTATTAACATCAAACTTGATATTCATTCCCACGCAGGAGCATGGGAACGAGATAAAAATACTACTTGAGTGATATTGTATATTTGTGGTTCAGCCAATTTAAGCCAGAAAAACTTTTGAGTGTCTTTAAAGACGGTTCTTTAAGTGTACATTTGAGTGGAAATTAATGGTATAGTAACGCTATGTATCTATTCAAACGTGTGCCAATAATAAAACTGAAAATTTTAATGTTATTAACATTAATTGGTTCTGGTTGTTCTTATCGAAGTGCATATGAAGGCATGCAAGCCAGCAACCGATTTGATTGCACTAAACAACCACCATCTCAATACGATGAGTGCATGGAAAGTGCCAATAAATCATATGACCAATATGAGCGTGAAAGAAAACAAACGTTGGAACAAAAAGACACAACTGAAAAGTAACAAAAAAATGTTTTTTTGAGTGAAGATTTTAGGACATGTTATCTAAACTCAAAGTCCGTTTATAATATGCGCACTCCAGTTTTCCATTTCGCCATCATATTGTTTGAGTTCTTCGATACTGAATAATCCGACCACATGGATTTCATCTTCATTGCTTTTGATGGCATCTGATGATAATTCCCATTGCTCAACCACGCCGATATGAACACGACCCACCGGATTACTGCCATCATAAATATAACCTAAGTGTTTTTTTGATACGATATCAGAGACAATGAGTTCTTCATCAATTTCCCTTTGACCAGAGTTTTCAATGGTTTTATCAAGATTGATTTCGCCATCCTCTAGATAAGCCAAATCAAAGGCGTCAATGTGACCACCAAAACCAATGGAATGCATGTTGTGCAATCGGTCTTCACCGCCTTTTTTGGTGCGTTGATACAGCGCTATTTTTCCTTCATAAGAGAGTAAGATATAAGGTATAATTTGTTTGAAATTTTCATTGGTTTCAAGAGTAGGGCGAGGACCCACCCAAATTTTATTCACATCAAATATGTTTTTATCGGTTTTGATAAACCCATCGGTACTAATTTCTTTGTCAACTACTTTACTTTCAGTACAAATAATGTGCTGCATATTTCTTCCTATAAATTAAAAATTTCAGCCGATATTATATATCCAATAACAATGAATGATAATAAAAATTCTACATTAGGTTATTTCTTGCCAGATAATTTTTTTAATGAAACTTTAAATAGGAAATACAACACAATACCCAAAATGAATAAACTTTGCATGGAACCGAAAAAGCCTATAACAAAACGAAATTTATACAACAATAACATGACTATTCCAGTCAAAAACAATACTGTCATCAATCCTGATAACCGATCAAAACCAGGCAATGTATTTAAATTGGTGTATTTTGAAATGCTATAAAGTGTGAGTACCATTGCAATAATGGGCAAGAAATAGAGAATAATATTAA
>JBGCFT010000199.1:0-10687 GCA_045107085.1 Marinicellaceae bacterium
TTTCCTGATGCGTGTGATATTTTAGAAGATGCTGATGAAGACCCATCAAATCCTAATAATGTTTGGATGGTTTATTCCAATGAATCTTATGTAGATGGAAATGCTTGTTCTGGATCTTATAACCGTGAACACACTTGGCCACGCTCAAGGTTTACTGGCGAAAATGAATCCACTCCAGGAAGAGATACACACCAATTAATGGCAACCACTGTTAGTTACAATACAGCTAGGGGCAACAGATATTTTGATAATTGTTTAACGGGTTGTTCTAATGTAGGATTGACCACAACATCGTACAATGGTGTTGGCGGTAGCTCTGATAGAGGCGATTCTAACTGGAGGGATAATAGTGTATTTGAAGTGTGGGATTATAGAAAAGGTGACATTGCCAGAGCCATGTTCTATATGGATGTGCGTTATGAAGGTGATGATGGTGAACCAGATCTACAATTAACTGATAATTTAGCACAATTAGTTAATATTACTGAAAATTTTATGGGCAGTTTATCAACGTTATGTGAATGGCATTATGCTGATCCTGTTGACAGTAATGATACTTCAAGAAACGAAGTGGTTTTCTCTTTCCAAGAAAACAAAAATCCATTTATTGATCATCCTGAGTGGGTTGCAAAAGTGTTTGAAGATACACCAGCTTGTTTAGGTGATGTCGATAATGATATAATTTTTTCGAATGGGTTTGAACAAAACAGTAAGTAATAGAGGCTTTTGAAGAATTGTGCGTATTTCTTATGCATGATTCTTCATTTTACAAAAATAAAAAGAGGTAAAAAATGAATAAATTAAAATATAGTTTGTTGTTGTGCGGCTCAGTGTTATGCGCAACTTCTTGGGCAGGAATTGAAGACGATATATTCTCAAGTAACTTTCAATTCGATTCAAAAATAGCATTTACTAGTTTTGAGGAGCCCATTGATATTCCATTTAATGGAAGGTACTTTGATGAACAGCCATGTACCGCACATGACTTAGTCAACAATCCTGATCAACCATTTGTTGACACCACAAACATAGGTTTAACAACTGAATTTGGTTTTAGTGCAAGTTTCATCCCACCTACAAATTGTGGTGGTGAATTTGATGACGGTGTTAACAATGATTTTCTTGGTATTACGAGTTTTGCATTAAACTTAACTGATATAGATGATATGGATCAAGGTGGTTTTTCAGATGGTGTTCGCGGATACCAAATTTCAGATCCAGACGGTACATATGTAATGATATCTGAAGAAATTGATTTGAGAGGAAGGGTAAACAATTCTGTTTCAATTGATTATTTCTTAGATGATAGAAATCATTTTGAAACCCCTCCTGATGCTGGTGACTGGGAACCAGATGATTCATTTAAAATTTATGTAATAGATGTTACCAATGCTGTCGACATAGATGTTGTTGATTTAACAGGTGGTGTTGGCGGTATAGATACCATGGGAATCGAATACAGCTGGCAATCAGGTGTTGTCATGTTACCAGACAACGTTGTTGTGCGAATTGTGATTGAATTCACAGCGAACTCCGGCAGAGAAGTTGTTTACATTGATAATGTAGAAGTCAGAGGAACTGATTAAGAACAGTTATTCAAACTTTAATAAAAAAGCCTGAAAATATTCAGGCTTTTTTTTGCCTAAAAAGAATGAAATATATTCTTAGTGGAATTACAAAGAGGTACAATAACTTAAATTATACAAAGATAAGCCATCATAAAATATTCATTGTTCTTCATCATTTTGCTATTTTCTATCTCTTCAGTATTCGCCAATGATTACGATGAAATTGGCTTGCCTGTTACTGAAGTGTTTGACTCTTTTGCGCACAAAGGCGCCAACCAAAACTGGTGGATGGCACAAGCCAAAAATGGTTTAATATACAATGGCACTGGCACTGGATTAAATGAATGGGATGGTGAACGATGGGCCATCTATAAAACACCACAAAAATCACGCATTCGTAGTTTAAGTATTTGGAAAGACGACAACATCTATGTTGGAACAAATAACGATATTGGTTATTATTATGCAAATGATTTAGGTAGTTTAACCTATCAATCCCTTCTTGATGACTGGACATTTGAGGAAAAACAATTTGGAGAAGTTTGGTCTGTTGCCTCCAACACATATGGCGTGGTTTTTACCACCAATAAATATTTATTGTTTTGGGATGGTCAAACCATTCAAAAACTAGATGCCTTAGTTGGTTCACATCGTATTTTTAGTTTGGATGAACAATTCTACTTTAAAGCCAATAACGACAAAAATTTATATACAATAAAATTTAATCCGAATATTATCATTGAAAAAACCGATATTATTATTGATGAAAATATCATTATCCGCAATTTGTTTAAAAATAATAATAATAATTTAACAATGGTCACCGCCACAAATGGCATTTATGAAATTATTAATAATCAAGTCACTCTGAAACTTGCCCATGAAGTATTTCAAAACGATACCAATATATACAATAGCATACAAGCACATGATGGTTATTATTATTTAACCTCATTATTCAATGGCCTTTACATTGTTGATGAGCACTTTAAATTAGTTAAACACTACACCCAAGAACATGGCCTTGGGACCAATACCTTACTATCAGTTATTGAGGATTATCAACAAAATATTTGGATATCAGGTGTGCCCAATATTATTAAAATGGTTCCTCCACATGCTTACAGCCAATACAAGACTGACAATGACTCAAGGGGATCTGAATGGATTACAATACTCAATCAAAAAGTCACAGCATTAGGTGATGGAGTTGGACAACTTCAAAAAAGCCAATCTTCTCTCGGACCAGCTTTCTTTAAAAATATCGCTGATTCAAATAACAGCGCTTGGGGGGCGATCATCTATGAAAACCACTTTCTTTATGCTGCTTCGGGTGGTGTTTTTGCAATGCAATATGATGAAAATAAAAATCTATTGCCAGCAGAAATTATTCTTAAAACTGATTTTGCTAAATTCTTTAAAATAGATGTTGATACAAACATTTTATATGCATCAACTGAAGAAGGTCTATTTAGAATTAAATATATTGATGGGCAATGGCAAACACAAATAATTCAAGGCACAGAAGATGAAGTGCATTACATAGCCATTGAAAATAGTATTATTTGGACTGGAACTTCCACTCAAGAATTATATAAAATTGAAAACGCACACGATGATTTAGTTGAAACCACTGTGACAAAGTTTATTGATAAAGATGGATTGGGAGCAAACAATGTTATTCCATTTAACACATCAATGGGGGTTTTATTTGGTACCAATGATGGTTTAATGGATTATCAAAATACACGCACGCCCCAGTTACAATTTTTAGAATATTTACCAGATGTTTTCCATACAGAAAATATGGATGTTTTTCGATTTTATGAAGATGCTCAACAAAATTTTTGGTATAGAATTGGTAACAGAACTGGATATTTAAACAAAAACGCAAATGGCCAATGGCAAACCAATGAAGACCTATTTAAATATTTTCCTGACAGTGGATACAAGGGGTTTGTCAAATCTGATTCCAATACATTATGGTTTAACATGGCCAATGGAGAAATCTTTCGTGCCAATATTGATCGCATCAAAAACATACCAATTAAAACAGAAATCAATATCAGAAAAATAGTTGATCTGGATACTCAAATTGAAATTTTTGGTGGTCTGGGCTCTCCCAAATTACCCGCCTTAACCCAACAAAATAATTCAATCAGAATTTATTTTGCCTTAGCTGATAACAGCATTGCCAATGCAGTAAATGCCAATATGGTGCAATATAGACACCGTTTACACGGAAGTAATCATCCGCAGTTTTCTGAGTGGACAACTGAAAATCATAAGGATTTTACTTTGCTCAGAGGCAACGATTACGAGTTTGAAGTTGAAGCAAAAGATGCTTGGGGAAGGATTAGTAGCAACAGTATCCGCTTTAAAGTTTTACCGCCATGGTTTCTGAGTAGCACGGCTTGGACAATTTATGCTGTTATTGCATTATTGGTATTGTTTATTAGCTCATGGTTGACACAAAAATGGCGAACAAAAAAATTGCATCTTCGCAATCTTAAACTGGAAAAAATCATTCAAGAGAGAACCGCTGATGTTCAGGAAAAAGCCAATGCATTAAAGCAACAACAAGAAATAAAAGACCGATTTTTTAGCAATGTTTCTCATGAATTTAGAACCCCTTTAACGCTCACCATTGCTCCGCTTAAAGCTTTTCTTGAAGACAATAAAAGTCTTGATGAAAATCTATTACATCCTATCAATACTGCCTTAAGAAACTCTCAAAAAATGTTAACCTTAGTCAGCCAAGTATTGGATATAAATCGTTTAGAATCTGGTCGTTTTCCATTACGAGTTTTCAAAAACAATATTTCAGAGCTGATCAATAATACAGTTAATCGATTTAAAATATTAGCCAAACAACAAAATCAATACCTTATTGCTGCCAATACTGAAGAAATACATAGTCTTTATTACGACCCAGATCAAATTGACAAATGTCTTTCAAATTTAATTGCAAATGCCATTAAATACAGCGGTAAAAACAGCTTGATTGAAATTTCATTAGTCATAAAGGAAACTAAAACAGGCATCAAAGTCAGCGATAATGGAAAAGGTATCAGTCCATCCTATGAAAATAAAATTTTTGATCGCTATACCCAAGATGAAAATGCCCATAACTTAACTGAACCCGGAACTGGAATTGGTCTGGCTTTTGTTAAGGAACTAATTGAGCTGCATCATGGAAATGTAGAGTTAATCAATCAACCCAATCAAGAATGTACTTTTATCATGTGGTTAAAACACGGTAACTCACATTTTAGTCAAACACAATTACAAGAACCAGTTTCTCAAAAGACACATAATATTAGCAAAGAAGATGATTTATTAGTTTCCAATAAAATAAAACATTCATCGGAAGTTAATTCACAAGATAAAACAACTATTTTAATAGTTGATGACAATCAAGAACTACGCGAATTTATGGTGTCACGTCTATCAAGTTATTATAGAATTATTCAAGCCAGCAATGGTCAAGAGGGTTTAGCTTTAGCTCAGTCAGCATTACCAGATCTCATTATATCTGATGTGATGATGCCAATTATGGATGGGTTAGAATTGACCAAGAAAATTAAAAGCTTTCATTTAACGAAAAGTATTCCGATTATATTGCTGACAGCACAATCCAGTAAACGCAGTACTGTGACAGGCTTGCAATCAGGAGCTGATGATTATATGACCAAACCTTTTGATACTTCTGAATTGATTTTAAGAGCCATACGCTTAATTAATGGCGTAAAACAAATTAGAGAATCGATACAAGAGCAATTAACGCAAAATCTGACTAAATTAGATAAACGCAGTCACTTTGTTGAAAAACTACACCTTAAAATTTTGGATCAAATGTCAAACCCAAAGCTCAATGTTGACAGTCTTACAAGTTCGATGGCCATGAGTCGTTCATCGTTGAATAGAAAGTGTAAAAGTGAACTGGACAAAACCACCAATCAAGTTATCACTGATATCCGAATGCAACATGCCATGCAATTGATTAAACTTGATAAACATTCAATAACGGAAATTGCATACGGAACAGGTTACGAAAGCTTGGCGTATTTTTCACGTCTGTTTAAAAAACATTATGGAGAAACCCCTTCTAATATAAGAAAGGGTTAATTATTTGACTGTTACACGATTAAGATTCTTCTAATACCCAATCAGGTCGAGGAAAATGGCAAGTATAACCATTTGGAATCCGTTCTAAATAATCTTGATGTTCTATTTCTGCTTCCCAAAAATCACCTACTGATGATACCTTAGTAACAGCTGGTCCAGGCCATAAACCTGATGCATCAACATCTGCTATGGTTTTAATGGCCATTTGTTTTTGTGCATCACTGGTATAAAAAATCTCAGAACGATACGAAGCGCCTCGATCATTTCCTTGTCGATCAATTGTTGTCGGGTCGTGTATTTGAAAAAAGTAAGCCAATATTTGTCTAAAACTAATTTTACTATTCTCAAATTCAATTTCTAATGCTTCTGCATGTGTCCCATGATTTCTATAGGTTGCATTGTCTACATCACCGCCAGTGTAACCAACACGAGTTGAAATCACACCATCTAATTTGCGGATTAAATCCTGCATTCCCCAAAAACAACCACCAGCTAAAACTGCTTTTTCTATTGCCATATTACTGTACTCTATTTAACGTATTTAATGTAATCTATATATCCTTCTTGTTCCATTTCTTCCTGAGGTATGAACTTTAATGATGCTGAATTTATGCAATAACGCAGACCGCCTAATTCTTGAGGCCCATCATTAAAAACGTGCCCTAAATGACTATCACCTTCCTGTGAACGCACCTCTGTTCTAATCATCGCATGAGAAGTATCTCTGACTTCATTGATGAAATCATCTGTGATAGGCTTACTAAAGCTTGGCCAGCCACACCCTGAGTCAAACTTGTCTGAAGAAACAAACAAAGGTTCTCCAGAAACAACATCAACATAGATACCTGCAGCATGCTCGTTTAGATACTCACCGGTGCCAGGCATTTCGGTTCCATTTTCTTGAGTAACTCGGTATTGTTCATCCGTTAATGAATCAATTTTTTCTTTGGTTTTTGTGTACTTTTTCATGATTTAAAATTATAGCAAATATTTACTTCCAATATAGACGAAAAAGATTAAAATTAGTTCAAATCTATTTAATAACATCTTTATGACTAAACTCAGTGTCAATGTAAATAAAATAGCTCTGTTGCGTAATTCTCGTGGTAGAGATTTTCCGAATGTGATTAATTTTGCAAAAAAATTTATAGATTTAGGTGTCCACGGTATTACCGTTCATCCACGACAAGATGAACGCCATATCACCGTCAAAGACGCCTATGAATTGGCCGAGCTTCTAAAAGATTACCCAAATGTTGAATTCAATATTGAAGGTTTTCCATCAAAAGATTTTTTAAAAATTATTGCCGATACACAACCTGATCAATGTACCTTGGTTCCAGATGGTGTTAATCAAATCACCTCAGATCATGGTTGGGATTTAACCAAGTATCAAAATAAAATCACACAGTTAGCCAAAGAAATACGTGACTATGGTGTTCGAAGTGCCGTTTTTTTAGACCCAGAAATCAACCAAGTTGAATTAGTATCAAAGACAGCTGTTGATCGCATAGAGTTATACACAGAAGAGTTTGCATCCAACTTTGGCAAAAAATCACAAGATTCAATCTTAAAGAAATACGCTGATGCTTCATCATTGGCTCAAAAGTTGGGTTTAGAAGTGAATGCAGGTCACGATCTTGATTCCAAAAATTTATCGACATTTTTACAAATTCCAAAAATATTAGAAGTATCAATTGGACATGTACTAACCATTGAATGCATTGAACAGGGTATGCAAAATGTAATTAAAACATATTTGGATATTTGTTCTCACAGTAATCAAAATGAAACTAACTAATTCTCAAAACTCCTATGGCCTTATATCAATTCTATTGCATTGGTTGATGGCGGTTTTAATAATTGGGTTATTTGTTGTGGGTACAATAATGGTTGACCTAGATTATTATGATCCTAATTACCATGTGTTCCCTTGGTGGCACAAAAGCTTTGGATTAATGGTTGTATTTATGTTGATATTTAGGTTGTTTTGGAAATGGAAAAACACACAAGTGCTAAGATTAAAATCTATTACAACCCTAGAAATGAAGTTATCTAAAGTTGTACATGCCTGTTTATATTTGTTACTCATTATTTGTTGTGTCAGTGGTATACTGATTTCAACTGCAGAAGGTGCAAGTATAGAATTGTTTAATTGGATTGAAATACCTGCTATATTTTCCTATGGTGCGACTCAAGCGGAACTTGCTGGAGAAATTCACGAATTATCCACATTGGCGTTAGTAGTATTAGCTGGTTTACACTGTTTGGCTGCATTAAAGCACCATTTTATTAACAAAAATGACACTCTGAGAAGAATGTTATCAACTAAAACGAGATAAAAAATGAAAACAAAACTTTTATTGCTGACATTAACTTTAATGTTTACAACCCATTCAATCGCTGCTGATTATAAAATCGACACCAAAGGCATGCACGCTTCAATTCAATTTAAAATTTCTCACCTTGGTATGTCATGGATCATGGGCAGATTTGACTCTTTTACAGGTGATTACAGTTACGATGCTGAAAAACCTGAAGAAGCTAAACTAAATATTGTAGTTGATACGAAAAGTGTTAACACTAATCATGCAGAAAGAGATATACATTTAAGAGGTTCTGACTTTTTAGATGTTGAAAAATTTCCTCAAGCCACATTTGTCAGTGAATCAGTCACTTTAAACGAAGACAATACTGGCACCATGACAGGAAAGCTGAACTTACACGGTGTTGAAAAAACCATCACAGTCGATATAACTAAAATTGGTGAAGGCAAAGATCCATGGGGTGGTTACCGTACTGGATTTGATGGAACAACCACACTTAAACTTGCTGATTATGGCATCACTAAAAACTTAGGAAAAGCCTCAGAAACCCTTGAGCTAATTGTGACTATCGAAGGAAAAAAACAGTAAATGAAGAATTTTATTCCTTTGCCTTTTAAGAGCAATCTTACTGATGACGAAATGCAAACCAAAGCATTGGAATATAATCAATTACTACAAAAACGCAGAACTGTCAGAGATTTTTCTGACAAACCTGTCGCAAAAGAAGTCATTGAACAATGTATCTTAGCGGCAGGATCTGCGCCCAGTGGTGCACACATGCAACCTTGGCATTTTGTTGCGATTGGCAATAAAGAAATTAAATCTAAGATTCGTATTGCTGCCGAAATAGAAGAAAAGGAATTTTATGAGCACCGAGCCAGTGAGGAATGGTTAAAAGCTTTAGAACCTCTGGGAACAGATACCAATAAACCCTTTTTAGAAACAGCACCGTGGCTCATTGCTGTCTTTGCTGAGCGCTATGGTTTGGATGAAAATGGCAAGCGAATCAAACATTACTATACACCAGAATCTGTAGGCATTTCGTGTGGTATGTTAATATCAGCTTTGCATGCCAGTGGATTGGCTACATTGACTCACACACCCAGTCCAATGGGGTTTTTAAAAGAGATATTAAAGCGACCCAATAATGAACGACCCTACTTATTGGTTGTCTGCGGACATCCTGCTGATGATGCCACTGTCCCTAATTTAAAAAGATTGGATCTGAATGAAGTGTCTTCTTTTTTTGAATAAAATTGTAAAGAATTTCTAGAGAGCTGAAACAGGTGTCTGTTGATCAATATCGATTGGCAATCTTAATATTTCAGATTCAATCTCTACCAATTTAATTTTACTGTTCGGACAAATTCCCTTGTCCTTTATGCCTCCTTTACCTTGTGAACCTGGTTTGTAAACTCCCAAAGACTGTTGTTTTAATGTTTGTGACTCACCATTTTTACATATGTATTGACGTGACAACAAAATGGGTTCTACTTTTTCATTGCTGTCGTTTTTTACATGCCATTCAATAAACCATGATTGGTTTTTACGCATTTGTCTAAAACTGATAATCACATCGTCTTGATTTTGAGTTTTGATAAAGCGACTCCATTGCGCAGGGTTACTGTTTGCTGCAGTCAAATATGCACATAAAGTCATTGTTAAAAAATGTTTAAAGTTCAATTTCATTGAGCCGAATTATAGCCTTTATCTCTTTTGAAAACATTTATATTTGGGTTCTTTTCTCCAAAAAACTGGGCTTCTAAATGTCCTGAATGAACAGCTTGTGCAATAATACCTGGTGCATAAGCATCACCTATTAAGGCAAAATGTTTAAATTTATGATTTTCTTCTATGGCTGTAAATAACGCATCATTTGGCTTTCTTTCTGTCACCAACACTAATGTTTTACAGTCTGTATAGTTTTTCTTACGGGTGTAAATACATTCAGAAATAAGTTGAGCGTCTTTAATTTCTACTAAAGACTGGGTCAATAATAAGTCAACATCCTTATTCATCAACTGGGTTTGAATGCGTTGTTGTTCTAGCGTGTTTTCAGTCCAATCCGAAACCCGATTAGCAGGAGACATATAACTGACCTTACATCCTAAGTTTATACATTTTTCGGCCAAAACCCCAGCCATGTAATAATGATCGGTATCGTAAATAACCACTTCACCTTTTAGAACTTCGCCATTCATCAAATCATCAGGTGTTAGAATTTTTATTGAATTATCTGTTGGCAATATTTCTCTTGAATCTCTGCCTTGACCATTGTTTTTCCATTGGGCTCCAGTGGCAATAATAATATTCTCGAAGCCAAACTCTTCAATATTGTCAGCAGTGACTTCACTTTCATAATAAATCTCAACATTGGGCATTTGTTGTAAAGCATTCATTCGATAATCCATCACTCGTTTCCATTCTGACAAACCTGGCAATTGAGATTCTAACAACACCCTTCCTCCAGCTTCGGATTTTTTTTCAGCCATCACAATCTCATAACCGCGTTTTGCCAAGGCGTGCGCGCATTCCAATCCAGCTGGACCTGTTCCGACAATTAATATGGACTCATGCTTGTGTTTTGATTTGATGTGCTCAGGGTGCCAATCACGTCTCCATTCCTCTCCCATGGTTGGATTTTGAGTACAGCGAATCGGTGCA
>JBGCFT010000002.1:0-3856 GCA_045107085.1 Marinicellaceae bacterium
GAATGAAATATAAGTTTTTAATATATATATCATACAGTTACTCAATTCCTGTTGGAGAGCCGTTAGAGCAAGAGATTCTTAAAAGAGGAGATCATGTTAAATGGTTTTGTGATACTGAGGAGGGCAAAGTAAAGTTATTTACGAATTCAAATCTTTTAACAACAATCAAACAAGCTGTAGATTATAAACCAGACATAGTCCTTTCTATTACAAATAGCGTGCCTGATTTTATTAGGGGGATTAAAGTACAGGTTTTTCATGGGTTCAATGCCAAAAAACGGGTCTCTAAAATCAACAAGTTCAGCCATTTTAAAATCCGCGGTTTTTATGATTTGTATTGCACTCAAGGGCCATCAACAACCCATTATTTTAAAGAATTATCACAATTACATGGCTATTTCAATGTGCAAGAAACAGGTTGGCCTAAAGTTGATGGCTTGTTCGAAAAGTCATGTTCTCAAAAATATGTCCGGAATAATATTCTGATCTCTTCGACGTTTACAAAATCTTTAAGTCTAGCTTATGACGATTCTTTTTATCATGAAATTAAAGCTCTGATTAGAACTGGAAAATATAATTTCCACATGATTTTACATCCCAAAATACCCAGTCAAATAGTCAAAAAATGGAAAAAATTAACTGGTAAACATTTCACTTATTTCAATACAACAGATTTAAACCCTATTCTATTAAATAATGCATTGATGATTTCTGACACATCATCAGTGATATCAGAATTTCTTTTACTAAAGAAACCAGTAATCGCTTACAAAAGCCCGATTAGAGAGGATCACTTAATTAATGTTGACGCTTCAAAAGATTTGGCACAAAGTATCAAAGTTGCATTTCAACTGAATCACAATTTACTATTAAAAATTGAAGACTATATTCAAGAATTACATCCATATCAGGATGGTAAATCAAGCCAAAGGGTAATTGATCAATCTATCAATTATTTACATATGGATAAAAATAAAACACCTAAAAAGCCATTAAATTTATTTAGAAAATTAAAAATAAGATACAAATTAAAATATTTTACATTTAAAACTTATAGTCAGGCCTTGACTATTAAAAAAAATCATTTATAACGAGAATAAGACGTTTGATTTCATGAAATTGAAAGGGTAATTTTGAAATTAATGACTGTATTAAGGTGTTCACTATATTCAAGTAGGCTAAGGATTTGAAATATTTTATAATCAAAAAAGAAATTATGAATTGAATAAGTTATAATCTTTATGTCGAGCATGGTTTTTGAACAGATTATTGAGATGTTTATATTAATTTTTAAAAAACTATGACACGAAAAACAAGCATAGAAAAAATTGTAGAAAAATATTAGATTCAAAGAGGTTGAAAATGAAAAATAAAATTTTAATAATGGGTTTTAGTTTAATTGTGACAGTGTGTTTTGCAAAAAAAGAGCCTATTAGGATAGTCGATCAAATTCTACCTGAAAAAGAAAATACGATAATTGTTAGTAATAAATTTATTAATTCAAAAACAGGATTGCCAACAACACTTGCGAATATTGGTTTTAAAGCTAAATCGTCAACTCCTGAAGCGATTGCACGAGAATATTTATTAGCGAATCAAACTACGTTTAGTTTAAAGTACAACCACATAAATGACTTAAAGCTTACAAATATTAGAAAAGGGAAAGCCACTACCACAGTTAGATTTAAACAATACCATCAAGGAATAGAAGTTTATAATTCAGATGTTGTTGTTAGTTATAATAAATCCAATACGATAACTTATGTTTCAAATCAACTAAAGCCTGTAGAAAATTTTAAACAACCTAAATCATTATTAGAAAATAGTAAAGCTGAATCAATTGCATTAAATTATTTAGGAAATAATTTTAAAGGCGAAAGTATAAGTTCAAAGAATGTGATATTTTTTAATAAAGGAAGTTATTTATCGGCTTATAAAGTTGAAATTAGTTCAGGCGCTATGCAAGGTGATTGGTTGTTTATTATTGATGCAAAATCAGGACAAATTTATCTTGCCATAGATACGGTAGCCTATCAAAATGCCAGTGCAACAGTATTTGACCCTGATCCTTTATCTACATCTGGTTCAGTTTATGCGGGAAATTTTCGTGACAATAATGACACCAATAATTCAGACCTTGAAGGAGAGTTATTCACAAAAGACATCGATCTAAGAATATCAAACGGTACTTATTTTCTGACAAGTCCTTATGCCCAATCTGTCGATATCTCCGCACCAAATGATGGCATTTTTTCACAAACAAGTTCAGCATTTAATTACAACAGGCAAGATGCTGCATTTGAAAGCACTAACACTTTTTATCATTTGGATAATTATTTAAGATATTTAAACGATACCTTGGGATTAAGTGTCAGGCCTTATCAATATTCAGGTGGCGTTAGGTATGATGCACATGCATTAAATGGCGATGACATTTCAAATTATACTTCAAGCAGTGGAACATTAAGGTTTGGAGAAGGTTGTGTAGATGATGCGGAAGATGCTGATGTAGTTATCCACGAGTTGGGTCATGGAATTCATGACTGGGTTACAAATGGTGGATTGTCTCAAGTTGAAGGTTTAAGTGAAGGACTGGGCGATTATTTTGCACAATCTTATAGTAGAAGTAGAGGAAATCAAGTATGGACACCCAGTCAACCAGCCTACCATTATATGTTTTCATGGGATGGTCACAATCAATGTTGGCCGGGAAGAACAACAAATTATTCACTTAATTATCCACAAGGTTTATCAAGCAGCATACATACCAGTGGACAAATCTGGTCAACTTGCCTAATGAAAATATGGGATCAAATTGGTGTGGATAAAACCGATACTATTGTTATTGAGGGGATAGCTATGACTGGATCAAACACCAGTCAACCGCAAGCAGCTCAGGCAGTATTACAAGCTGCTGCTGATCTTGGAATGGTTCAAGATTTAAGTACTATTCAATCAACATTCAATTCTTGTGGTTATAATGTGAGTATTGAAATTCCATCTTTGGTTCCAACTATATCGATGTCTGGGCAATCTAATATCAACAACTCACAAGTGTTTAGTGTCGCTGTTGAAGGAGGAACAGGACCTTATCGATATGCTTGGGATGTAAACAATGATGGTGAAGTGGATGGTACTAATTCAACCATTTCTGTTAATTATTCAAAAGCCTTTGGAGAAACTGTTACTGTTAACGTGACGGATTCAGAAAATATATCGGCTAATGCATTGATGTCAGTTAATATCACTGCTCCTGATATTGTTGTTCAAAACACCGGAACGATGACACAAATGTGTGGTAACGATGATGCTTTTGTAGATCCTGGTGAACGCTGGAGTATTCCAGTTACAGTGCAAAACAATGGTTTTGTATCTGCTAATAATGCTCATGCTGTATTTGTTAAAGGCACTTCTGCCAGCAATCAAAATAGTTTGATTTCCGATAGCTTTGGGAATTCAATAGGCAGTTGTAGTCGTCAATTTATTGATATTTCAACAACAGGCACTGAGGTAAATTTAGTAGACTCTAACTCAGGTGATATTTATCCTGCTCAAGATGAAGGGGCTGGAGTGGTGAACTTAAGTCAAGCATTTGATTTTTACGGGCAAACAATAAATAGCTTAGCGTTAAGTAGTAATGGCTATATTTCTATTAATACATCAGAATCAGGTGCTGATTTTGATAATGATTGTCCATTACCAAGTACACCAAACAATGGCACCAGCACTTCAGCACGTATTATTCCATTACATGATGATTTAATTTCTGAAAAGATATATCACCAGCATTTTAGTTCCTGTCCAAGGCCATCAGATTTGGGCGCTAACTTAGCATGTGATGTTTTTATGTATGATG
>JBGCFT010000020.1:0-26200 GCA_045107085.1 Marinicellaceae bacterium
CATAAATCTAAAATTAGCGAAATGCACGGAATTGGCTGGCAAATGCCAATCACCATGGCAGCATTTTTCATTGCCAGTCTTAGTATTATTGGAGTGCCACCTTCGGGAGGAACTTGGAGTAAATGGTTTTTATTAATGGGCACAATGGAAACTGGTCAATGGTTTCTCATGGTAACTTTAATGATTAGCTCTCTACTCAATATTGCTTATTTGTTACCGATACCATTTCGTGCTTTTTTTCCACGAGATAATACCATTCCCAGGGTTTTTAATATTAAAGAAGCCCCTTTGCCCTCACTAGTGGCATTATGCATAACAACTATAACTTGTATCATATTGTTTGTTTATCCGCAACCTTTATACGAATTAGCAACCTCTATTTTAACAACATCAGAAGTATCACATGGAAAATAAAAAAACTCATTTCTTTGATAAACCCGAAAACATCAAACGCGTTTTGAATGTATTTTATGCGTGTTGTGTCTTATTGGTCATATTAGATTTTGTAATTAAACGCAAAATTTACCACAGTTGGGAGAACTTATGGGGTTTTTATCCCATCTACGGATTCATTGGTTGTGTGGTTCTGGTGTTTGTAGCCAGCTGGATGCGTAAGTTTCTTATGCGGGCTGAAAATTATTATGATGACGAATCAGAAACAGTTGAAAATTCAAATAAAGCAGGTGATAAATAATGTGGATGTTTGATATACCACCCTTTGTACCCTTTTTTATTGGAGCACTCATTGCAGCAATAACCCGTGGTCCACTGCGTGGTGCAATCATGGTTGCCATTCCTGTTATAAGTGCAATACACCTTTGGATGGTTCCAGAAGGTTTGTATCTACAGTTTAATTTTTTAGGTTATGAGTTAACACCTTATCGAGTGGACAAGCTCAGTTTGATGTTTGGCTATGTTTTTCATATAGCTGCGTTTATTGCTATCATTTATTCACTTCATGTCCGCGATACGATCCAGCAAGTCTCTGCAATGCTATATGCAGGCAGCGGATTAGGAGCTGTTTTTGCTGGTGACTTGATGACTTTATTTGTATTCTGGGAATTATTGGCATTTACTTCCGTGTTCCTTATTTGGGCACGTAGAACCCAAAAATCATACACCGCTGGAATGCGCTATTTGATTATTCAAGTACTGTCAGGAGTGATTCTTTTAGTAGGAACTTTGTTTTATGTTGCAGAAAATGGCACTTTGACTTTTGAATTTATTGGGTTAGATGGTATAGCTGGATGGCTAATATTCATTGCTTTTGGGATTAAGTGTGCATTCCCCGTAGCGCATAATTGGTTGACTGATGCTTATCCAGAGGCAACTGTTACTGGCACAGTATTTCTCAGTGCATTTACCACCAAAGTTGCCGTATATGCTTTCGCACGATCCTACCCTGGTACAGAACTTCTGGTTTATATCGGTGCTGCTATGGCTTGTTTTCCTATCTTTTTTGCTGTGCTTGAAAATGATTTGCGACGCGTACTGGCTTATAGCTTAATCAATCAAGTTGGATTTATGGTTGTTGGAGTTGGTATCGGAACAGCATTAGCCATCAATGGTGCTGTCTCACATGCCTTTAATGACGTCATTTTTAAAGGTTTACTGTTTATGACTATGGGTGCCGTATTAAAAATGACAGGCAAAATAAATGGATCAGAATTGGGAGGTTTATACAAGACCATGCCCAAAACCACTATTCTCTGCATTATCGGCGCAGCTTCAATTTCAGCCTTTCCATTGTTCAGTGGTTTTGTAAGCAAATCCATGGTGATGTCTGCTGCTCTAAATAATGGCCATGATTGGGTCTGGTTAATGTTATTATTTGCATCAGCTGGAGTCTTCCATCATGCTGGCATTAAGATTCCTTATTTTGCTTTTTTTGCTCACGATTCAGGTATACGTGTATCTGATCCACCGAAAAACATGTTAGCAGCCATGTTTATCGCAGCAGCGCTTTGTGTTGCCATCGGTATCTATCCAGCAGCATTGTATTCGCTATTGCCCTATGATACGGGATACAATCCATATGATGCCACACATGTATTGGCTCAAACACAGTTACTGTTCTTCTCTGCTCTTGCTTTTGTTTGGTTGAATCTCAGGGGACTTTATCCACCTGAATTACCATCTACAAACTTAGATATTGATTGGACCTATCGTCGATTATTCCCTAGAATAATTCAGAAGTCTTTTGCAATAATAGCTAAATTATCGCAGTCTGTAAGTACAGCATTTCAATACAGATTAAAATCAGGCTTGGCTTATTTGGCACGTAAAAATAACAAAATAAGTGGGCTTCTTTCTGAAAATCATCCGGCAGGTAGTATGGTTTTATGGGTTGTAGTTATTTTGGCATCCTATCTATTTCTCACATTTGTTAAATAAGAAAAACTATAGATATCAATAATAAATAGAATTAGGTTTTAAAACAGATAGCAATAATTTAGGTGACATACCTTAAACAATTAAGAACAAAGTATTTAAGAGAGTTTTGCAAAGCTCTCTTAAATATTAATTAAATATTCTAAAGCGTAAATTTACTTTTCATGTACTGAAAATCTGCTTGCAAAGCTTTCTTTTCTGCTTGTATGTGACTTATCAAATTAGATTCAAGATTCATTGATAAGTCATTAATATTTAATTTTGAGATTTGCACTGACTTGAGATTTAAGTGAGTTTGCGCAACAGTGCTGTCAATTTTTGTTGCTGGAGTCATATTAATTACAACCAACATTATCGCAGCGGCAACAAACCCAGATGGAATGAACCACTTGAATGTTTCAAATGATTTAACTTTACCATTTGAATGCACTGTATTTTCTACTTTACGCATAACAGATTCATGAAAACCATGAGGAGGATTTTTGTAAAATGCCTTCGCATCTCTTTTTAATTGTTGCTCTAAACTTTTCATAATAGTAGGCCTTGCATAAGAAAATCCTTTGAGAGTCTTTTCATGTTTTGACTGTTGGCTAATTTCTTTTTACTGCGAAACAGTGATATTTTAACCCAACTCTGGCTGCGTTGTAAAATTTTTGCAATGTCTTTAATACTCAATTCTTCACTATAAAAAAACCACAACACATCATAGGCCTCAGGCTTTAATAAGCTCTTTATCTGAAACCATATGTTATTTCTATCAATTTTATGCTGGTTCTCATCTGTGTGGTTTGGTGTCTGTTGCTGATTTTCTTGATAATAAAGCATGTGCTGCTTTTTGATTAATCGATTGGCAATAGTAAATAGCCAAGTGCTAAACTGCCATTTTGATTGATAACTGCCAATGTATTTGTAGGCGCTAATGAATGTGTCTTGAAGAACATCCTCAGCATCGTGAGAGTTATGACAGCGAGCTAACAAGTATTGGTATAAGCGTTTTTGATACAAGAGCACCAGTTGTGAAAAACAACTGGTCTCTCCTTCTTTGGCTTGGTTAATTAAGCTTTGTTCATTCATTAAATTATCTGATTGGTATGAACTTTATGATCCAACTTTAACTTCTACTTTATAACCATCTTTAAGACTTTGCGCCTCTTTTTGCGCTTCCTTCTTGAGGTCTTCAATTGATACATAACTACTGATTAAAATATCTGTGCCTTTTCTTTCAATATTAATATTCTGCATAGCAGCAGACTGTAGCTCATTTTCATCATTGGCACCTGATAAATTTGCCATGGCCACCAAACCATTGATGATTTGCTCAATTTGTTTGGCTGTGGCTTCATCAGTGGTTGTTAATGCCACATCTAAAACCATGTCACTGTTCACCTCTGAAATACTAAATGAAGCCTGTGTTACCTTTTGAAATATTTCAGATTGCATCATGTGGGTATTCTTATCAATATTCATGCCCATGTGAGCCAAAGCTGATTTGACATCAACGACCACAGAGAACAACTCACCATTATTGATACTGTGCCCATCATAAGTGTTATCTAACCAATTTTTAACTTCGTTTAATTGAAAACTAATTACTGATAACTGATTGTTTACCTTACTAAAATAAACTTCTTTTATCTTTTTACCTTCACGGCCTTCTTCTTCGTCCACTTCTAATATTTGAATTTCATGATTTTTATAATTAACAGAACTTTCATTAATAAATTCAGACACATCATCTTGGCTGTATAAAAAGTCTAAAACATAAGCATTAACCGAAAACTGAGTGAAGTCTCCATGAATCACTGCAGTGGCATCCTCTGCTCCTTCGGCATTGCCATAAAAACTGATAAATGATATTTCTTCAGGAATCTTAATAAAATCAGATTTGCCTTTATGGTTCTCCATTCTTATGTCTTGTTCAAAAATTTTATAAATCTCATTGCTTTCTATCTTATCTACATCGATGGTCACATACCAAGTAGCGTCATTAAGGCTTGCTGATGATTGAAAAGATAACAGCATAATGAATGCCATGGCAATAAAAGTTGTGAATGGTATTTTTTGTTTCATGTTGTTCTCCAGTTTGTATTAAGTTTACATAGACTTATAGGAGAACAAAGTGCTAAAAGTTACACTTTATTTAAATTCGTTACTTTTGGCATGGAGGGTTTTGATTATTATTGAGTCTGGATTGAAAGGCTTATCTATCATAGGACTGTTTTCTTTCTAAGTTAATTATAAGCAAAAGTGAATTGACTCGTTTTCACCTTTTTGGTGAATCACAACTCTCTATCTTTTTCTAGATAATTAGAAAAGTAATTACTTAATATATACAACTAATTTTAATTATTATAAGATCATTTCAAAACTTTATCAGGACTTAATTATGAACTTAAATGGAAAGATATTTTCAATATTCATATCAATGACAATGTATATCAACTTTAGTCATGCTCAGTTTCAACCAGTACTCAATTTAAATGAGATTAATGGTAACAATGGATTTGTTATTAATGGCACTAATGAAGACGATAAGTTTGGAACATCTGTCAGCTATGCTGGTGATATTAATGCTGACGGAATCGATGATTTTATAATTGGATCTCCTTTTGCAGAATCAAATGGCATGGCTTTTTCTGGCAAAAGCTATGTTATATTTGGAAATAATTTAGGTTATCCCAATCCATTTGAGTTATCTAATATTAACGGTAAAAATGGGATAATTATTAATGGTACAGGAGTTGATGAAGCATCAGGATTGTCAGTCAGTAATGCTGGAGATTTTAACAACGATGGTATTGATGATTTAATAATTGGAGCAGGTTTTGGTGATTCATATTCTGGTCGTTTTTATATTATATTTGGCAATACATCTCAATTTCCTACTCCTTTTGATTTATCAAGCATTAATGGATTGAATGGAATCGTAATTAGTGGCGCTAATGATTTTGATCAATTAGGAGCAGACGCACCAGTTAGTAGTGTTGGTGATACTAATAATGATGGAATCGATGATATTATAATTGGAGCTGGATATGCCTCCCCTAACAACATCTTTGGCGCGGGAAGTAGTTATGTTGTTTTTGGAAGTAATACAAAATTGCCAAACCCATTAGAATTATCTAGCCTTAATGGCAACAACGGTATTATTATTAATGGTGTAAATAATGGTGATGTCTCTGGTAAGTCAGTTAGTAATGCTGGTGATATTAATTCTGATGGTATTGATGATTTTATTATTGCAGCTCCTGCTACAGATACTAACGGTGTTTCAGGTTCAGGTAGCACTTATTTAATATACGGTAGTGATTTAGGTTTTACCAGTCCAATGGAATTATCAAGTATCAATGGTAGCAATGGTATTGTTATTAATGGTGCTAATCGATTTGACTTCTCAAGTAATTCAATCAGTAATGCAGGAGATTTTAATGGTGATGGATTCGATGATTTAATTATTGGAGCAGAGTTAGCAGATCCTAATGACGTTAATGCCTCTGGAAGTTGTTATGTTATATTTGGCAGTGATTCAGGTTTATCTTCTCCACTCAATTTATCAAGTATTAATGGTAGTAACGGTATTGTTATTAATGGAGCCAATCGATTCGATCATTTAGGATCTTCTGTCAGTAATGCAGGAGATGTAAATGGAGACAATATTGATGACATAATAATTGGGGCTTCTAGTGCAGCACCGAATGATATCAATCAAGCTGGCAGTGTTTTTGTCATTTTTGGCTCGAAAAGTCTTTTTTCTAGCCCAATTAATATTTCGAGCATAAACGGTAGAAATGGGTTTGTAATAAATGGTGTCAATGCTGATGATAATATAGGGAGATCAGTGAGCACTGCTGGTGATATTAATGGTGATGGTATTAATGATTTAATTATAGGTGTTGCATCTGCTGATCCGAACGATAATTCTAACTCTGGAAGCAGTTTTATTATATTTGGCAATGATGGTGTTTTTTCTAATGATTTTGAACAATAATTCATTTTCAAAATTCACACTCAATGCACTTGAATCACACTATCCCAGCGTGTGGTGTAGGCGGGAGTTTTCTTGTTGCTGTTCATGACCCATTGTTTGTCAAAGCCTTCGGTGGCAAATCGTGCCACGCCTTTACCAAAACGTTGATTAATGGAATCCAATACATTCATTAATTTGTAATCTCCTGGTGTTTCTTTGACGAACATGTCGGTTTGTACGCAATTACGATCACACAGGTCGTTGAGGGTAATGCCGGCTTTTTTGTATTGAAAACCAGGTTTAAATATTTTCTTCAAAGCTTGTTCGGTGGCTTGTAAAAAAATTCGGGTATCATCAGTCGGTGAAGGCACTTTAATCGTGATAGATTGCACATATTGTTTGTCACGTTGGCTGAATGGATTGGTGCGAATGCCAACTGTAATGCACGAAGCAACAGAGGCTTGCTCACGCAGTTGCACGCATGCTCGGGTGACATGATAGGCCAAGGCTTCACTTAATAATCGGTATTGCGATGTTTTTTCACCAAATGAACGGGTGCAGATGATTTGTTTTTTCTTTTCTGGATCCGCATCAAAGGCCAAACACGATTGTCCCCGTAACTCAGTGATGGTGCGTTCCATCACCACACCAAACCGTCGGCGCATATTTTTTATGTCGCTATCACGCAGTTGTTGTGCAGTAAATATGCCAATGGCATTGAGTTTTGCACTTAAGGCGCGCCCTATTCCCCAAATACCATTCACCTCTAAATGCTTCAAGGCTTCGGTTTGTTGGTATGGGTTGTTTAACATCAACACACTGCCTGTTACTTTCAATTTTTTGGCAAAATGATTGGCTACTTTGGCCAAAGTTTTACTCGGTGCGATGCCGACACATACGGGTAAGCCAATCCATTGTTTGATTTGATTGACCAATCGTTGATTGTATCGCACCAAATTAAGGTGCGTGAAATTTGTGTAGTTGATGAAGGATTCATCGATTGAATACACTTCAATGTCATCGCTGTATTGTTCAATAATAGAAACCGCACGATTGGACATGTCGCCATATAAAGCGTAATTTGATGAGAGTACCGCAATGTTTTCATGTGCGACTAAATCAGATATTTGGTGAATGGGTGCGCCCATTTTGACGCCCATGTTTTTCACTTCATCCGAACGCGCCACCGCACAACCGTCGTTATTACTCAAGACAATAACGGGCCGGTGCCACAAGCTGGGATTAAAAACCCGCTCGCAGCTGACATAAAAATTATTAACGTCGCACAGTGCTATCATTGTTTTATTTATTACTTTAAATCTTGTGGCTAAGAAAAGCAGATTGTATTGTATGTATTTCTCAAAACTTGCGAATCAATGAGGTCACAACGCCCCAAATCACCAATTCATTTTCGCCACTCATGACAATGTCTTGGTAGTCTTTATTGGCTGGTATTAAACGCACACCATTATCGGTAGATAATCGTTTAATGGTAAATTCATTATTAACAGCGGCAATAACGATGTTATGATTTTTGGCGGTAATAGATCTATCAACGACAACCAAGTCACCTTCCAAAATCCCTGCATCAATCATGGAATCTCCCTCAACCTTAGCAAAAAATGAGGCTGTTGGGTTTTTAATCAAATACTGGTTCAAGTCCATAGTATCACCCAAGTACTCCTCAGCCGGTGATGGAAATCCCGCAGGAACAGTGGTTTCATATAAAGGCAGTTCAGTTTTTGTATGAATGGGCGTTAATATAGATACTTTTGACATTGGAGATAAACCCTTAAAATTTTCTCTATTTTAGCATCAAATAAACATTTTTCAGAAGTTTTTATTCACAAGCATGGCCAACCAAACTTGTGATGCGTTGGACTTCAATCGAGCCAGAATTGAAACGTTTATCGGTTGTTTGCCAACTAATTTGTGCATGATCATCGTCAATAATGTCAAACGATATTTCACCCCAGTCAGTAAAAACCGCATCACCTGTATCAAAATTTGGCGGAAAACTGGTACCAGAACCAGATAAAGCCGTTAACACAGCAGTATCATCATCAATAGTGCCAGTAGCTATCACCCAAAACTGTTGTCCTTCAAAATAGGTATACCACGTTAGTACCATGGTTGCAGAGCCATTGGTGTTGGTCACATCAACCATAAATCCGTGGCCACTCTGTTCTGGATTATACCATGCACCGCTATGACAAGCTTTGATGGTACTGTTGTTGCTATTTTCTGCTATGCTTGTTAAACGTTGAATCGGCATGCTGCCATTATTGTATTCAGGCAATACAGATGACCAACTAAATTGCCCAATATTGTCACCTGAAAATTCGATTGATACTGTTCCCCAAGGCGTAACTTCTACATCTTTTGCAACAAAATCAGCCACTGGAAATCCAGTATTTCCAGTAATAAACACCTCAATGTCACTGCGGTTACCAACAATGTCACCTATGCCCGTTATCCAAACGGGTTGCCCGTCTAAAAAGGCATACCAAAATAAATATAATTTAGGCGTTCCATTGCTATCAAAAATTTCTACATGCAAACCGTGTCCTGATTCAGAGGGATTAAACCACAATCCACTGGTCTGTCCATCTATTATAAAATCTGGCTCTGCATCCAATTGATTCAAAGGAACACGCCACACGCCTCGACCATAAGTGAAAGCAAACAAATAAGGCGTTGAACCGTCTGTGGGTTTATTAATCACCAGTCTTTCGGTAATGGCTTGAGAAAAACCCGTATTTTCAACCAACCAATTTTGTCCGCCATCGATAGAAACAAAGACACCCAAATCAGTGCCAATAAACAACCTTTGGGTGTTGTTTGGATCTATTACTATGCTGTGAACAGGTACATCAGGCAGTTTTCCTGAGCCAACTCCATCAATAGATTGCCATGTATTGCCGCCATCAACACTCTTAAAAACATGCGCTCCCCCAAATGTAGAGTAAGTGGCATAGACGACTTGTGAGTTGTTTGGCTCAAACTCGACAGATGAAACCCAACCCAATCGAGGACTACTTGAAATAGATTGCGGATTATTACTTAAAGCATTTCGGGTCACATAAATTTTAGATTGATTGGCATAAATCACATGTGATGAATTACCTGGTGCAATTGCTAGAGCAGAGACTAAATCATTGTATTGACTGCCTAAAAAACTACTGGCCCTGGTCCAATTATTGCCTTGGTTGTCACTGCGCCATAAATACTGACCGCCCAGATAAATTCTATTTGAATTATTAGGATCCAGTTTAAAAGGTGTGATGAAAATAAAATTACCAGACAAGCCTTGTCTGATATTTTGAAACGTGGCTCCACGATTAAAGGTTTTGTAAATATTGGCATTTTGTGATGAGACATACCAATTATTTAAATTATCAGGATTAATCGCCAGTTCACTGCCATCCCCTCCGCTGACTTGGTACCAATTATTATGGCCTCTGAAATCATCTCCATAATTGGTGCCATTATCTTGTGCTCCGCCCATATACGCTTTGCCATCTGGAAAAACAGCTCCAGAATAAAATTGAGTGACACCATAATTGTTAACCAAACCCTGCCATTGCATGCCATTTATTGGAGGATTACACGCAGCGGTGTTGCCATATGTTACGTTTTGTGTTGAATCACTTGTAAAATAAATACCGCCATCTGTTGAAGCAAACAACGATCTATTTGACAATCCATCATATGCTGGATGAAAGGCTAAAGCATGTATATCAGCATGAACATAGGCTCCGTGAACATTAGGATTTGTATAAAACAAAGCATCCCAATGACTGGCAAGCCCAAAATTTCTACCGCCATCAACTGAACGGTATATTTCCATTCCTCCCACCCACACTTCATTAGGATTAATCGGGTTAACAGCAATGGCTTGGTTATACCACCCTGCGCTATAGTACCACCTAGAACCACCACAAAAATTACCCAAAGCACCCTCAGCATAGGAAAATAATTGCGTATTTAATACAATGTTATCAGTATTTCTTAGGCGAGCATTCCAAGTCAAGCCTCCGTCGTCAGACCTAAATATGGCATGCAAACCATTGTCTAAATCTGGTATGGTGTCACCATTTAAATCCGGTCCTCCATCGGTATTGGCTGAAGAAGCATAGATGATGTTTTGATTGGCTTTATGAATCGCCAATTGCGTCCGCCCCATTCCTACTTCAGATAAACTGACTTGCCAATCATCACTGTCTTTGGCATCAGTATTAACATATATTCGGGCATCACAAGGACCATTGCATGTAAATGGCAACAAACCAGGTAAATAATACCTATCATCCTGTGAACGTGAAGCACAGGTAACCAATAGCCAGTCATCTTCTTTGTCTTCACGAATACTCAAATCATTACAACCTTCGTATAATTGATTGCCTAAACCATCATTTGGAAACAAAGTTTGGCTAAAAGTTACTCCTCCATTAAGTGAGCGCCAAACTCCTGTATTGGTTGCTGCATATAGCACTTTGTTATCATTTGGACTAATAACAATATCACTTACATACATAAAGTTTTCATTGACTGTGGCTGAAAGTTGCAACCATGTTTGCCCGCCATCTATGGTTTTAAAAATTCCTGCACCAGTCATACTTGAATAAGGCCGTAAGGTTTTTCTATACAATTCACCAGTTCCTGCATAAATGGTCTCTGGTTGATGATTGTCTATTGCCAATGCGCCTACATTAATATTGGCTAAATCGTCTGCGATTGGAAACCACATTTCTCCAGAATTTTCGGTTTTCCATACGCCTCCAGATACTCCAGCAGCAAACAGAACATTGTTATTGTTTGGATGAAAAACGAATGATCGCGTTCTGCCTCCTATGTTTCCTGGACCTAAAGGCTCCCAAGCTGTGGACATTTGTTGTGATTTGGATTTGTTAGAAAATTGGTTGAGTATTTCATACTTTCCAACTTTTGTACTAAATTGCTTTAATCTTTGTGCTTTTTGTTTAGCTTGTTTATAAGCATCTATTGGTAGATAATCTTGATCTGCAGACAGACGTTTATCTAGATGAAACTGAGATCTTTCATGAGCAGCAAGAGGAGCTGCAGATTGTATTGGAACTTCTAAAAAAATATTATTGATGTCTTTATTAGATTGATAAAGAGCAACAAAAACTATGGTAAAAATGAGTGATAAGTAGATTATAGGTTTCATATAATGACTAAGAGTTAACAAAGGCGACTTTAGTATTAATAATAACACTAAATCATTGCTTGTCAAATTCTATTATATGTAGTTTTAATCACCTATAATTGAACATAATCCGTTATATGTGTTTGAGCATAAAAACACCGCAGGCATGATGACCAGTATTTCCCATGCGATGATCCAAGTATTCAAATCCCCGGCTTTGGTATAATTTTTGAGCCACCTTCATTGCACTGATTGTTTCTAAATAGACACCTTTATAGCCCAATTCTTTGGCTTTATTAATGCACTTATCAATCAATATTTTACCCATACCTTGCCCCCTTAATTGAGGCGAAAAATACATTTTTCTTAACTCACAATAATTCGGATTATCATTGTCTTCAAGAGGTGCAACACCTGCACCGCCTAATATTTCACCCTCATTTTCAACAACATAAAAATGTTTACCTGTTAGCTCATAACTGGCATACATGTCTAGCAATTCTTCATCATCCATTGCAAAGCCATCGCCTTTTACTGCGCCAAATTCTGATAATGTTTTATGCACCAGATCAATCAAACTCTGATTATCTTTTCTTTCTATATTTCTAATAATATGTTTAGACATAGTCCAACCGTTTTCCAAATTTATAAACAATAATCTGCTTTTCAGCCAATGTTATATCGACAATTTCTTTGTAATCTTGCAGAAATGTTTCTTCGATATTAACCAATCTGCTGTGTTCAGATTTAATACGTGGTGAGTTACTAATTAAGGCACAACAATCTTTATAAGGTTCTGTACTTAATTCAAACAATCCTAAATTACGCGACATATCTACAATCTCATCTTTGTTATAAGTAAGCAATGGTCGTAAAACAGGCATATCAATGGATTTGGTCATGCTGACAATATTTTCCATGGTTTGAGAAGCCACTTGACCCAGATTATCTCCAGTAACCAAAGATAGTGCACTTAATTCAGTTGCCAATTTTTCAGCGACTCTGGCCATAAATCGACGAAATAAAATCAAATTAAAGTTAAAGTTTTTATCTTCCAAAGCCAAATCAAAATGTGTATAAGGAACCAAGTATAAGCGTACTTTTCCACAATATTCACTGAGTTTCTGTGCAATTTTCGACACTTTATAGTGCTCTATTCTGCTGGATTGAATATTATTGGCAGTAAAATGTATAAAATCGACAGTGCAGCCTCTTTTAGCCATTAAATAAGCGGCAACTGGCGAATCAAAACCACCAGATAGCATACACATGATGCGCCCAGTTGAAGCCACTGGTAATCCTCCAACTGCTTTTATTCTATTGGTATGCACGGCAATCCCGCGCGCAGAAACATCTACATAAAAATATTGGTCCGCATGCTCAAGATCAACCAATTTCCAAGGAGAGTTTTTTAGAATTAAAGTAGCCAGATGAATTTCATATTTGTTTGATGTTTGTACAAATTTTTTATCAGATCTTTTGACACGCACAGCAAATGTATTGTCTTTTTTATAGGATTCATTGGCCAATTTTATAACCAAATCATCTATTTTTATTAAATTGGGCTGCCTATCAAAAATGTTATATTTAGATTCAGAAAACCAATATACTTTGCTTAACCAAGCCGTACCTGGCACATCTGCCAATTTATTAACAATAGTATCAATATCACCTGTATAGTCGTCTGGAATTTGAATGAACATTCGATCATGAATTGACACCACTTCCCAGTGCATATCCATCGACTTCATTTTATTGCGAATATTGACCCGGAGTTTTTTTATAAATGAGTGGCGATTGCACCCTTTTAAAGTAAGCTCTCCGTAATAAATTATTATTCTCTTTTGCATGTGTGTTTGATTCAATTAAGCAAGCTGCATTGTAATTTCAAAGATAACAATTACAATGCAATAGTAATTTAATAAAAAAATTTGAATAAATTTATTTATTTAAATTATACTTTTCTAAAAATCTTTTTTCTAAAGCTTGCTGCCTGCCATCTAAATTAAGTTTTCTTCCATCTATATAAGCTGCTTCAAGTTGGTTCCCTCGCATGTCTAAAGCATCACCATCGGTGATGATTAAAGTGGCACTTTTACCTGTTTCTAGTGTGCCATAATCTTTATCAATGCCTAGTATTTTAGCCGTATTGCTGGTAATTAACTTCAAAGCTTGCTCTTTATCCATACCATAACCAACCAGTGTTCCTGCTGTGAATGCCAGATTTCTACTACTCATTGCACCTCTGTATCCCAATGCAGTTAAAATACCAAGATTGTGCAATTTGATTGCTGTGGTATAACCTGCATCTACAGAGCTGTCATCACGTTTTGGCTGTGCATGCGTTGAGCTCACTATCACTGGTACTCCTGAATCTTTTATAAAACCAGTAACAGGTAGTGCTCCTTGCTGAGCGACTAAAACCAATTGTTTAACACCAACCTCTTGAAAATAATTAATAGATTCAACTATGGCTTTAGGGTCATTTGTATGGATAAACACCTTTCTAGTGCCTTCAAATGCAGGTGATATTGCGTCTAATTTTAGATTTACTTTGCCATTTTGACGGTGAACTCCAAGCTTTGCATCTTCAAATAATGAAGTAATTTGCGCACGTTGCTTTTCATAATTTTTATTTTTTTCATATTTCATGGTATAAGTAGAATAATCAAAAGAAGATCTCTTGATACTTGGCCAATTGACATGAATAGCATCATCTATTAATACTGCTGCATCATCCCAGTTCCATGCATCTAACTGCACAACTGAAGATAAGCCGCTCAGCAAACCACCTTGAGGAGTCGTTTGTGCCAGTAGAATACCGTTGAATCTTAACGTTGGTGTGATTTCTGAATCAGTATTATAAGCAACAATACTTCTAACATTAGGATTCATTTGCCCTACTTCATTACTGTCTCTTGTGGCTTTTATAGAATTAATTTCACTGATACCCAAATTTGTTGAAGGTAAAATAAATCCTGGATAAACATGTTTTCCATTTAAATTTATATCGGATTCTTGCCATTTCATTTTAAAATAACCCACACGCGTAATCTTCCCATCTTTAAAAGCAATGGTTGCATTTTCTAACACCTTACCATTGCCTACATGAACCATCGCATTGTGATAAACCACTTCACCGGCTTGTTTAACTCCTGGTGTTGGTGTGAGAGCGTAAATAGAAGAAGTTACAAATAATAATATTAATATAAAGATGTTTTTCATTGTATTGCTCCCATTAAGTACTCATATCCTGTAAGGCTATCGCAATGCATATGTTTTTCAATACTGTTGGAGGCAGGTATTTTTGGACCATCTGAACCATTCATTTTATTAATTATTCTCATGCGATTTTCTGTGATTTGATTTTCAATTTCAACTTGTCTGTCTCTATCAAACAATAATTTACCATCAACAAATGTTTTATTTGCTTTAGCATAAATACTCATTGGGTTGTCTGACCATAAAACA
Source organism: Marinicellaceae bacterium (assembly GCA_045107085.1). Lineage (GTDB taxonomy): Bacteria > Pseudomonadota > Gammaproteobacteria > Xanthomonadales > Marinicellaceae > NORP309. The sequence continues at coordinate 15,000 of JBGCFT010000020.1, forward strand.
ATATCTGCATCTTTGCCCACTTTAATACTGCCCATACGATCATCTAAATGCAGTAGTTTAGCAGGATTTAAAGTCACTAGCTTTAAGGCTTGCTCTTCTGATAAACCACCATATTTAATTGATTTAGCTGCTTCTTGATTGAGTCTTCGTGCCATTTCTGAATCATCAGAATTTATCGCAGTCACAACACCCAACTTAGTCATAATGGAAGCGTTATATGGAATGGCATAATTAACTTCCCATTTAAAGGACCACCAATCAGAAAAAGTGGAGGCACCAACACCATGTCTCAGCATGTCATCTGCGACTTTATAGCCTTCTAGAATGTGTGTAAAAGTATTGACATTAAACCCATAATCTTCAGCCACTTGCATCAACATCTTAATTTCAGATTGAACATAAGAATGACTGGTAATAAACCTATTTTTATTAATTACTTCCAAGGTCGCATCCATCATTAAGTCCCGTCTAGGAGCAGAGGCTTTCTTTTGAGATCTTTTACTCATCTTGTTGTAAGTCTGCCATTGCTTTTCATATTCTAAAGCGTTAGTAAAGGCGTCTCTGTACACTTGTTCAACTCCCATTCTTGTTTGTGGAAATCGAATTGAACTTTGTGAAGAAGATCTTTTAACATTTTCACCCAAAGCAAATTTAATAAATTTATCTGCACCTTTGATTAACAGTTCATCACTGGTCGCTCCCCAACGCATCTTAATCAATGCCGATTGTCCGCCAAATGGATTGGCTGAACCGTGTAATAATTGCGCTGCTGTTACTCCGCCAGATAAATTGCGATAAATGTTAACACTATCGGAATCAAGTACATCTTCCATTCTAACCATAGAAGAATTAACCATTACATCATTAACCGATAACAAAGCAATATGAGAATGTTCATCTATTATGCCAGCTGTCAAGTGCATTTGGGTTCCATCAATGGTCTCATCAGCTTTTATATTTAAGTTTTGACCAATGTTTTTAATTTTGCCGTTTTCAATATAGACATCGGTTTTTTCTAATACTCCATCATCCTCATTGGTCCAAACCGTTGTATTTTTGATGAGAAATGAATCAGATGTATTGGGTTTAAATAACCCATAAGGAGAAAAAGGTTGAGCAATGACTGGAGGTTCAACAGTCTTTGATTCATTTTTCAATGCCATTTTATCTTCATTATTAGAGGTTGTTGATTCAGAAGCATCCGATTTTTCATCAGCTTTTTTGATATCAGAAATTCTTTTGGCTGCCCATTGTGGTTTTTGACCTTGAATACTTGAAAATGCATTTAGATCAACTAATCCAAGCAACCTTTGATCCTTATCACCACCCGTAATTTCAAGTTGCACAAAACCATTGTTTAATTCAGCTTTATATTTATAGGGGCTTTCATTATCTGAGCTATTAATTTTAAGCTTGTTATCAGATGCAGTGATATTGATCTCATGCTCTTCACCTTCTAGCGTTAATTGATAAGCACCTGTTTGAATTTTTGATAATTGACTAATGACAAAGCGTTTACCTGCAATCCAGTTTTCTGCTAATTTGCCTCCTTCTTCGAACATGTCACCTTCGGTAACAATAAAATTAGCATGGGCGCCTCTTTTTAAGTGGCCCAAATTTTTATTTGACAACATTTTTGCAGGTGTAGAAGTCAATGCAGCCAATGCAGCTGATTTTGGCAATCCTTTCTTAATGGCTTTGCGTAAATCTTTTATGAAAGTTTTGTGTTGGTTTGGAACGATGGCAAATTCAATATCATTTTTATTTAAATAGTATAAATTATAAGGAGCTGCTTCCCATTCCATAAGTTTTTCAGAAGAAACATTCCAAGCATCTAACTCATCTTTGATATCCATTGCTTTTGGCATAACCAAAGGAACAATTAAACTGCGTTTCAATTTTTTGATGGCATCAATGTGTTTGTATTCATCTCCAGCTGATTTAATCACAATATCTTTGCTAAATTCTCTAGAGATTTTGTCGGCCAGTAAAGCTTGTTGCCAATTATTAACAGAAAATATCTGCATTTTAGAATGCGTTTCATTTACTGCTTGTAAATCTAAATCTGTAAAACCTTCTTTGCCTTGACCATACCAATCTGCATCTAACCAAGTTTGTCTCAATAAAGCAGAAGACCCCATTAAAGATACTGGATAAAGTTGTTTGGAACTGCCTTTGTCAAATGAAAGATGAAAAGCCTGTTCTGGTGTAATTATACTGTTGTTATCAGATGCATCATCTAGGTTGACTAACATTGAAGTACCGCGCATAATTCCATCAGGTTGAGAAGATAAAACCATTCCAAAACCCAAATTCCTTAATTTTGATGCGTCATCTTTTACATGCGAAAAGTCTGATACTGCTTTATAAGAGGCTTTAATGGCTTCATTTGTATTAACAGCTCCTTTAGTTGTCGTGTTCAATACTTCTTTTGATGACCAAGAAAATGGTACTTTTTTAGGAATCTCAGAAAGCCCATAATTACTTTCTAACAATATAAAACTGGGATAGATAAAGGCGCCGTTTAAATCTCGAACCATTGCATTTTGCGGTATTGAAATTTGTTTACCAACATTTAACACTTTATTATTTTGAACGAGTATTGTGCCTTGTTCTATTGATGTTTGACTGTCAACAAAGATATGCGCATTGGTCAATGCATAAATTTGATTGCGTTCATCAACGGTTCCATTAACCGTTCCTGTCGGTGTTAATTTTGCCATAACATTGAATTGAATGGCTAATAAGGTGAGCGTTATAATAAATTTCATATTTTCATTGTACCTTTAATAATCGATTAAATAAGTTGGATGTAAGCATAGGATTTTTATTGACCCATGACTGAATAAGTGCACGGTTAATTTCTGCCCCAACAAGGTGGTAAATTTTTTTATCCTTTAAATAAAATTTAGTGCCTTCATCAGGGTAATAATCAAATACCCACTGATCGTGTTTTTTTATTTTGGGCAATTGCTTTAAGAATTGTTCAATAATGTTAGACGATAATTTAAAACCTTCCATATTATTAAAGTTATCTTTTAATTGCGTATAAAAGATTCCTTTGACTTTCTTTTTTGACAATTCAATTGGTAACCATTTCAGTTTAAATCTCATGGGTAACAAACCTTCTTTGAGATCTTCAATGCTTCTAACACCAAAAGGGATAAACAACTTAATTTTGTAAGGAAATATAAATCCATGGTCATAAGTACCCTCGCCTATTTCAACCCATTGAATATTTTTTTCTGCTATCGAAGCATTAGAGACTATGAGGGTTAAAAGCAAGATTAATAGATGTAGTTTTTTTATCATAAAGATTTACATATTGGAGTAATTTGGGCCGCCACCACCTTCAGGTGAAACCCATGTAATATTTTGGCTTGGATCTTTAATATCGCAAGTTTTACAATGAACACAATTTTGAGCATTGATTCTGAATTTTTTTTGATCAGATTCTTCAACAACTTCGTATACTGCAGCTGGACAGTATCTTTGGGCTGGTTCTTGCCATTTAGGTAAATTAACATCAATTGGAATATCCTCGTTAACCAATTTCAAATGACAAGGCTGATCTTCCTCATGATTTGTACTGGATAAAAAAACTGAAGAAAGTCTATCAAAACTAATTTTATTATCGGGTTTATCATAGATTATTTCTTTACATTCAGAAGCCAATTTTAAACAAGCATAGTCAGGTTTTCTATTGTGCATCGTAAATGGCATTTTTCCTTTGAATATATTTTGATCAATAAATGTGAAAGCTGCTCCAAAAAATGTCCCAAACTTATTCAAAGACGGTTCAAAGTTTCTTGAACGTTTTAATTCAGAGTAGACCCATGAATTTTTTATGTCGGCCGTAAAATTGGTAGACACATCATTGGCATCTTCTTTCAATAGGTTATCAGCAATACTCTCGGCTGCAACCATACCAGTTTTCATTGCTGTATGCGTTCCTTTTATTTTAGCAGGGTTAAGAAATCCAGCTTCACAACCCGTTAATAAGCCACCTGGAACTTCTAATTTTGGTAACGATTGTAAGCCACCTTTATTTAAAGCTCTGGCACCATATGAAATTCTTTTTCCATCATTTATGATATCTTTAATGATTGGATTATGTTTCCACCTTTGAAATTCTTCAAAAGGGCTTAAATACGGATTATCGTAGTTTAAGGCTGTAATAAAACCGAGAGCCACTTTACCTTGTTCCAAATGGTACAAAAAACCGCCACCTTCTGTGTGATTATTTAATGGCCATCCTAAGGTATGCACTACTTTACCTGGTTTGGATTTTTCATCATCAATTTGCCAAACTTCTTTAATGCCCAGACCATAATGTTGTGGATCAGAATCTGAATCTAAATTAAATTTTTCTATGAGCTGTTTACCTAAATGTCCACGACATCCTTCTGAGAAAATAGTATGTTTTGCCAACAGTTCATAGCCAGCTTCAAAACTTCCTTTCTGATTGCCTGCGTTATCAACGCCCATGTCTTGTGTAATGACACCTTTGACTTGATTATTTTCATCAAAAATAACTTCAGTAGCGGGAAATCCTGGAAAAATATTGATGCCCATGTTTTCTGCTTGTTCACCTAACCAACGGCATAAATTTCCAAGTGAAATAATATAGTTCCCATCATTTTTCATAGGGCTGGGGATAAACATGTGAGGAACTTTTGTTGATTTTTCTTGCGATCGTAAATAATGAAACTCATCTTCAGTCACTTGTGTGTTTAAAGGAGCGCCTAATTCTTTCCAATTAGGAATGAGCTCATTTAAAGCAGTAGGTTCTACAACTGCTCCAGATAAAATATGAGCGCCAATTTCCGACCCTTTTTCTACTAAAGCAATTTGCCAATCTTTGCCTTTTTCCTGGGAAATCTGAGCCAATTTGATTGCTGCTGATAAGCCAGAAGGGCCTCCACCAACTATTACTACATCAAATTCCATCGATTCTCGTGTCATTGTTTATACTCTGCCAATTAAATTAGAGTACATTATAACGATTTAAAACTAAATTTGTGGTTGAATCCGTGTTTTCAATCAATAAAGCTAAATTGCTATCTGAAATTCAAAAGTCATTGTTCATTGTAAATTAAAGTATGTCTCTTTAAAATAGACTTTTTTTGCCATTTATAAACATTATGCCAATTTGGAAACCCAATAAATTAAGTTTTGATAGTTTGAATATTAATCAATTTAGAACTGTTGTTAATGATACTTTTGGTTTTAACTTGAAAGACTATCAACAATTGCACCGATTTTCTATTGATAACCCAGAAATCTTTTGGCCAGCACTTGTTGAATTCTGTGACATCAGCTTCCTTAAAAAACCAGAACACATTGTCCACCAGAAGAAACATAAAATTGACACCGATTGGTTTGTTGGTGGAGAACTTAATTACGCTGAAAACATATTAAAACACCGCAGTCAGAAAACTGCCATCATGAGTCAAAACGAACAAGGCAAGACGGTTTCATTAAGCTATGATCAACTGTATCAAAAAGTGGCCAAACTGCAGCGATTTCTTATTGAAAGTGGCATCAAAAAGGGCGATGTCATTGCTGGCTTTCTTCCGAATATATCAGAAACAATTATTGCCATGTTAGCCACTACTTCATTGGGAGCCATTTGGACTTCTACTTCTCCAGATTTTGGTTTTGAAGGAGTTGTCGATAGATTCGGACAAGTTGAAGCCAAAATTATGTTTGTCACAAACGGATATTTTTATAATGGTAAAACCCATGATTGTCTCGAAAAAGCTCAAATAATTGCTGATAAAATTGAATCTATACAGCAAGTCGTTGTTATTAATTTCACAGAAAAACCATGGCAGAATAATAATTTCGTTGCTTGGGAAGATGCATTGAATAATGATAATAACAACATTATTTTTGAACCTGTTGAATTTAAGCACCCACTGTATATACTATATTCATCTGGAACTACTGGAAAACCCAAATGTATTGTTCATGGGACTGGCGGAATATTACTGCAACATAAGAAAGAATTAGTGCTGCATAGTAACCTAAATCCAAATGATAGATTATTTTATTTTACTACGTGTGGATGGATGATGTGGAATTGGATGGTCTCCACCTTAACTACTGGAGCCACTTTATTTATCTATGATGGCTCACCTTTTTACCCAGATGGCAATCGATTGTTGGATATGGTTGATAAAAATAAAATCACACATTTTGGAACCAGTGCCAAGTGGATTGCTGCCATAGAAAAAGCCGGTATTATTCCAAATAAGAACAGAGAATTTATCAATCTTACTACAATATTTTCTACAGGTTCTCCACTGATGCCTGAGAATTATGACTATGTGTACAAACAATGGAAAAGTGATGTGTGTTTATCGTCAATTTCTGGAGGCACAGATATATGTTCATGTTTTGCTTTGGGCAATCCTGCTCTGCCTGTTTACAAAGGTGAATTACAATGCTTGGGCTTAGGTCTGGATGTAGCAATACTGAATGAAGCAGGCGAAAGGGTTTATAATGAAACCGGCGAGTTATCTTGTATGAATGCCTTTCCAGCCATGCCTGTTAAGTTTTGGAATGATAAAAACAATAGTAAATACAAATCGGCTTATTTTGATAAGTTTGATAATATTTGGTGTCATGGTGATTTAGCAAAAATCACTAAAAATAATGGACTAACAATTTATGGTAGATCTGATGCCACTCTTAATCCCGGCGGTGTGAGAATTGGAACAGCTGAAATATACAGACAAGTTGACAATATGGCTGAAGTGATAGAAAGCATTGCTGTGGGTCAGGATTGGGATAATGATGTTCGTGTTGTCTTATTTGTTATTCTGACAGAGGGTTACAATTTAGATGATTCACTTGTTAAAAAAATAAAAACCACCATTCGGACCAATACAACACCAAGGCATGTGCCTGCAAAAGTCATTCAAGTTACGGCCATTCCTAAAACACTAAGCGGTAAAATTGTAGAAATTGCAGTTCGAAATATTATTCACAACAGAAAAGTAACCAACACTGATGCCTTAGCCAATCCAGAAGCCTTAGATCAATATAAAGACTTAGACGAATTAAAAAGTTAATATTAGAGATGATTGTCGAATTTGGAGCACAGTATTCGTTAAGACAGTATATTTATAAAATATTGGAGACAAAAATGAAATTATTTGCAGTTTTATTATTGACCTTAATTATTGATATAGTTGACTTAAATGCACAGGAGCCTTTAACACAGCATACCTACAAGCTTGAAAAAGATGCCCCTTTAGGAAAAGGACAATTAAGCGATATTTCTTGGATGGTAGGTTCGTGGCAAGGCACAGCTTTTGGTAGTCAGTTCGAAGAAGTGTGGAATCCTGCCTCTGCAGGTTCAATGATGGGCATGTGGAAATTATACGATAAAGAAAAAGGCGTCAATTTTTACGAATTGATGATAATAAAGGAAGAAGCTGAAGGTTTAGCCTTGCAGGTCAAACACTTTAATGCTGATTTTACCGCTTGGGAAGAAAAAAGTGATTTTGTAAAATTTCGTTTGATTAAAGTTGAGAAGAATGCAGTGCATTTTTCAGGACTAAGCTTTTACCAAAAAGGTAAGAATCAAATCGATGGATATATAGTGATGAACCACAAGGATGGCAGCAAAACAGAACATAAAATAAAATAAAATCGAGTTCAAAAATAACCACACTATCCCTGTGTTGACTAGTCATTTGATTTGTTTAAAATGATCAGTCTTGTATGATTGTGTATTATTTTTTTGCCAGTTTACGACCTAAATAAGCCATAGGTAAGTAAGCAAATATTAAATCTGTTGCAATATACCAAACTGGACCTCCCACCATTCTGATCATGAGTGTGCCTCCAATAAGAAAGGTAATACCTACAATTAAAGCACAAAGTGTGTGATGTTTGACAGCAATCTTAACTGCTACGAATGCTCCAACTAAGGTGCCTAGTGCATGTGCTAAAAATGGAAAAATAAAATTTTTAGGTTCAAGCAATAACATATTTTCTTTTAAACTATCCAGATGAGTCAAATCAACACCTTCTGGAGGAGGTATAACATATGGGCCCAGACTAACTATGCCCATATTGACTAAAGCACCAATAAAAACACCAACAATAATAGCGATAATATTTCGTATATGTATGTTCATTTTTTTCTCCAAACTATTCTTGCTAGGTTTTTAAAATAACTAACTAGATTGATTCCCAACCAGGACAACTTTGCCATCTCGTTCGCCAGCTGCTGCTAAAGTTACTGCTTGTTTAATGTCTTTGACTTCAAAAGTAGAATCAACAGGGGCTGATAATTGACCTGTTGCAATCAACTGTATCAGATGGCCATAAAGCTTTTGTTGTTCTTCAATTGTAGAGGTACGAAACCATTTTGCCAACCAAAAACCACGAACTGTAATGTCTTTAAATATAATGGTTGTTGGCGCTATACTGCATGGTTCACCACTCATAGCACCATAATTGACCAATGTTGCCCCATCACACAATGCTTCAGCCAATCTGTGAGTAGCCAAACCGCCAACCGCATCAATTCCTAACTTTATTTCTGCTCCGCCTGTAGCCGCATGTATGCGTTTAGCCAAACTTTCGCCTTCAACTTTTCCATCTACTAATACAACATCAGCTCCAGATTCAATCATTGGGGCAATTAAGGATTCTCTGCGGACAATATTGACCGTTTTCAATCCACGTTGCTTAGCCAAAGCAATTAAATAAGACCCTACTCCTGAATTGGCTGCATTCTGGACAACCCAATCTCCTGGTTGCAGATCAACAAACTCACTCAGCATTAAAGAGGCTGTTGGTGGATTGATTGTTATCATAGAAAGTTGAACTGGATCAACTCCATTAGGCAAGGCGATTAAAGATTTTGATTCTGCGACCATATGTGTTGCCCAGGTCCCAATGCCCATAGGCAATAATACAGTTTGGCCTAATTCTAGGCTGGTTTCACCAGGCCCATGTTCAATAATTTTTGCAACACCTTCATTTCCTCCAATAGCAGGTAATGGCGGTAATATGCCATAATGACCTGTTAATGTTAGAACATCAGATGGATTAATAGGTGCTGCGAGCATTTCCAGCAAAACTTGCCCTTCTTTTAATTCAGGCTTTTCAAAGCTTACTGCTTCAATAACATCTTGTGGAACTGGACCGCGTGATTCATAAACAGCTTTATACATATAGAGTTTCCTTTTGATTTATTTAATGATTACTTAGTAAGATTTATCATTCTTTTAGAAATTATCCAAACATCTTACATTAATTTATTTACTTTTTTTATCTTTTTTAAACTTAAGCTTCAGCAAGCGATCTCTGTATTTTTTCTTAGCCAGTGCTTGCATGTCATCAGTTATGTCTCTTTCGTCAACAATTTCCCGTCCCAATAATGTTTCAATGGCATCTTCCAAAGTCACTATTCCTGCAGTCTGGCCAAATTCATCTTCTACTAAAAACAAATGGGCATTGCGCTTAATAAACAAATCTAATAAGTTATGCACAGATAATTTTTCTGAGACACGATTGATTGGTTTAACAAAATTAACTATTTGTTCATCGCCCTGACCTTTTCTTTCTGCTTCAAAAAGATCCACTCTTATAACTTTACCAGTTACATTATCATAATCTGATGCATAAGCTGGCATGCGACTAAATTGTCCTGTAATTGGATCATTTAATGCATCTGTGACAGTCAGTGATTCATCCAACATATGAACGACAGTTCTGGGCGTTAGGATTTCTTCAGTTTTTTTGTTGCGTAGATTCAATAAATTATAAAGGTAAGCATTTTCTTGTGAAAACAATTCTCCGCCTTTATGACTTAATGACGCCAATGCAATGATTTCTTCACGGGTCACTTCGTTATCTTTGTGGTGGCTGAATAATTTAGTCAATAATGTCGACAACCAAACCAATGGATAAACAATCTTAACCAAAATTCTGATTATAAATGCCGAAGGTATGGCCAGTTTTTTCCAAAATGTTGAGCCCAGAGTTTTTGGAATAATTTCTGAAAAATATAAAATCACTAATGTTAATGTAAAGGCAATTAAAGTTTCCCATTCTTGACCAAAAATTTGTAAGGCTTGTGAACCCACACCAGCAGCTCCCATGGTATGTGCAAATGTATTAAGTATTAATATACTAGCCAGTGATTTGTCTAAATGTTCTTTAACATGAACTAAGTGTTTAGCGGATCGTGGACGTTCTGATTGAATATTTTCCACATAACTGGGTGTTACTGAAAGTAATACTGCTTCAAGTATTGAACATAAAAATGAGACACCAATGGCAATTGCCAAATAAATAAACAATAAAGTCATATACAATTTAATTATCTTTTCAGATAATCTATTACAATTTTCAAAGCTCTATTATAAATGAAAATCAACAGATTGGTGTAAAATTTAGTGAGACCTTACAGACAATGCTTGTGGGTCAAAGAAAAAATAAATATATTCAATTATTTCATCTTAAATTCACACTAAAATTTATAAAATCATGTCTAAATATTAACAACTAGAACTCATGAAAAACACCAAATCTATAAGATCAAAATTAATCTCCTTGTTAACAATAACTTTGCTAATATTTCTAAACTCAGGATTTGTTATGGCTACCGAAGAACCAAATTACACTTTAATTAAAAAATCAGAAAATTTTGAATTACGCAATTACGAACCCAAAATTATTGCAGAAGTCGTCATCAATGGCAGTATAAAACAAGCATCAAATAGAGGTTTTCGATTAATTGCTGATTTTATATTCGGAAATAATACATCCGTTGATGGAAACAGTTCAAAAATCAGTATGACTGCTCCTGTAACAATGGAAAATAAATCAAAGTCAGAAAAAATTGATATGACTGCTCCTGTCACCATGGAAAAGAAACAAAATGAGTCCATGGACCAATGGTTGATGCATTTTGTAATGCCGAGTAAATACAGCATGGAAACCTTACCAAAACCTAACAACCCACAAGTCAAAGTGCGAGAAATACCTCAAACTAATTATGCTGTTATTAGGTTCTCAGGATTTACCAGTGAAAATAAAATCAAAGAAAAAACCAATCTACTTTTGAATTGGATGAAAGAATTGGAATTAGAGCCCACAGGTCAACCTGAAATAGCCAGATACAATTCACCGATGATGCCGTCTTTTTTTCGAAGAAATGAAGTGATGATTTC